>NZ_JBSHGQ010000004.1:0-130120 GCF_053617895.1 Microbacterium sp. NPDC055683
CCGTCGGCGCGAGCCGACGGCGCCCGCATGTCAGCCTTCTGCGGTCGCGAGCGGCGCCGGCGGCGCGTCTCGCGAGGAGAACTCATCGCGGAAGCGGCGCAGGTCGCGTTCCAGCTCTGCGGGATCGGCCGGTCGCTCGCCCGCCACGTCGTCGAGCTCGGAGCCGAGCTCCCACTGGAGCCGGACGCGCACGCGGGTTCCGCCGTCGACGGGGGTCAGCCTCACCTCGCCCGCATGGACGCGGCCATCCGTGCTCTGCCAGGCGATGCGGTACGGCGGATCGGCGTCGACGAGATCGACGTAGAACTCGTCGACCATGCCGCCCATCCGCACGGTCCAGCGACTCCGGTACTCGTCGATGGGGCGCACGTGCTCGACGGGGCCGAGCAGCTGACTCAGTGCGGTCACATCCGACCAGCGACGGTAGACCTCGTCGACCGTGGCCGCGACCACGACGTCGGATTCCAGGAGATCGTTCACCGGTTGCCTCCTCATTCTCTTCGTCTGTCGTATAACACGACAGACTAACAACGCGACTGCACGCGCGGAACGGGTTGACAGGGCTTCTCCCGGAAGCGGGAGGATGGCGTTGACGCCCGCGAGCGCCTGCCGTAGCGTTGCTCCCGTCCATTAGATTTGGAACCTGAATTAAACGCCTCGACGAGGTGGCGGAGGAGCAGAGCAGCATGCCAGACAGCGGAACGATCCGAGCCGGCGTCGTCGGCCTGGGATGGGCCGGACAGCAGCACATGGCGGCATTCCACGAAGCGGAGGGGGTGGAGCTCGTCGCCATCGCCGGCAAGGAGGACGACGTGCGCGCCGAGCTCTCGGCGCAGTACGACGTCGAGGCCGGATACGCCGACTGGGAGGAGCTCGTCGCGCGCGGCGACCTCGACGTCATCAGCGTCGCGGTGCCGACCTTCCTGCACGCGCCCATCAGCGTCGCCGCCCTCCGAGCCGGCGCGCACGTTCTGTGCGAGAAGCCGATCGCCCGCACTGCGGCGGAGGGCATGGCGATGGTCGAGGCCGCGCGCGAGTCTGGCCGCATCCTCGAGGTGACGTTCAACCACCGCCGCCGCGGCGACATCGAGGCCATCCGCGCGGCCGTGGTCGACGGGACCATCGGCCGCCCGTACCACGCGCGCGCCATGTGGCTGCGGCGTTCGGGCATCCCCGCCCTCGGCAGCTGGTTCACGAACGCGGAGATGTCGGGCGGCGGCCCCCTCGTCGACCTCGGCGTGCACGTCCTCGACTGGACGCTGCACCTCATGGGCGAGCCCCGGGTCACCGCCGTGTCGGCCGTCACCCACGCCGAGCTCGGTCCGCGCGGGCTCGGCGGCTCCGGCGGCGTCAAGCACGGCACCGGCTCCGCGTACGAGGTCGAGGATCTCGCCACCGTCCTGCTGCGCCTCGAAGGCGGCGGATCGATCGTGCTGGAGACGAGCTGGGCCTCGCACCGCGCCACCCCCGACGAGTTCGGCATCACGCTCTACGGCACGGATGGCGGCGCCGACCTCTCGGTCATCGACTACGCGCCGGCCGGCGAGCTCACGATCTTCACGGGCGACGGCGAGGAGCGCCTCGACACCCCCGTCACGGCGCCGCCCGGACGCGGCCACGCCGCCGTCGTCGACACCTTCCTCGAGCACGTGCGCGACCCCGCGTCGTGGCGCGAGCACGACGGCACGATCGGGCTCAGCCGCGCCAAGCTCGTCGACGCGGCGTACGCGTCGGCGGCAGCGGGCCGCGAGGTCGCCCTCGACGAGAACCTCGATATCACGGGAGGCACCGCATGACCATCCGCGCACTCGTCTGGAACGAGAACGTGCACGAGACCACGCAGGACGACATCCGCGCGATCTACCCCGAAGGGATCCACGGCGCCATCGCCGCGGGCCTCGAGGAGCTGCTCGGCGACGACATCGAGGTGCGCACGGCGACGCTCGCCGACGCCGAGCACGGCCTGTCCGAGGCGGCACTCGACGAGACCGATGTGCTGCTGTGGTGGGGGCACATCGCCCACGACCAGGTCGACGACGAGATCGTCGCGCGCGTGCAGCGCCGCGTGCTCGGCGGGATGGGCCTCATCGTGCTGCACTCGGGGCACTTCTCGAAGATCTTCATCCGCCTCATGGGCACGACCTGCTCGCTCGCCTGGCGCAACGAGGGCGAGCGGGAGATCGTCTGGACGACGGCCCCCGGACATCCCATCGCCGAGGGCGTCGAGCAGCCGTTCGTCATCGACCGCCAGGAGATGTACGGCGAGCACTTCGACATCCCGAACCCCGACGACCAGGTCTTCATCAGCTCGTTCGCCGGCGGCGAGGTGTTCCGCTCCGGCGTGACCTTCACGCGCGGGCGCGGGCGCGTCTTCTACTTCAGCCCCGGCGACCAGGAGTATCCCGTGTACTTCCACCCCCAGGTGCGCCGCGTGCTGGCCAACGGCGTGCGCTGGGCCGCGCCGATCCCGGGGGAGCGGCGCACGCCCGAGGTGTCGAACCCCGCCCGCCGCGACTGGAGCTGATCTGACCCGCGCCGTCTAAGACGCTCCTCACGAACGCGTCACGGCCGTCTCATGGCGGCCCGCGATCGTGGGGGACGTGACTGAGACGGCGAACACCCCCCGGCGCCTGCGCGTCGCGCTCTACTCGCACGACGCGCAGGGGCTGGGGCACATCCGGCGCAATCTCGCGATCGCGCATGCGCTGAGCGGGAGCGACGCGGCCCCCGACCTCCTCCTGCTCACGAGCGCGCCCGACGTCGCCCACGCCGGACGTCCCGCGGGGTGCGACATCGTGTCGCTGCCCGCTCTCGCGAAGGACGCCGAGGGCCGATACGGGGCGCGCCATCTCTCCGTCGGACCCGATCAGCTCGTCTCGCTGCGCTCCGCCATCCTGCATGCCGCCGTTTCCGGCTTCCAGCCCGACGTGCTCATCGTCGACAAGCACCCCCGCGGGTTCCGCGGCGAGCTCGAACCGGCCCTCGACGCCGTCAGGGCCGCGGGCGGCCGGGCCGTGCTCGGCATCCGCGACGTGCTCGACGATGACGAGACCGCGGCCAGGGAGTGGCGGTCGGCGCGCGCCGCGAAGGCCCTCAAGACCTGGTACGACGCGGTCTGGGTCTACGGCGATCCGCGCGTGCACGATCCGCTCGCCCCGCTCAAAGTCCCCTCGCGCGTCGCCGTGCGCACGACGGGCTACCTCGCCCGAGGGCGCCCGGCGGATCGCGCCCGCACGCGCGTGGAGCGCCCGTACCTCCTCGGGATGGTCGGGGCCGGGCAGGACGGCGCGCACGTCGCCCTCGCGTTCGCGCGATCCGCCCTGCCCGCCGGGTTCACGGGCGTCCTCGTGACCGGCCCCCACATGCCCGATGACGCCGTCAAGGAGCTGCGCGCGATCGCGGCCGCCCGCGACGACCTGCGCGTGCACCGCGCGGTGCCGGATGGCGCGCGCCTCGTCGCCGAGGCGGCGGCCGTCGTGGGGATGGGCGGCTACAACACGGTCTGCGAGGCGCTCGCAGCCGACGCTCCGCTCCTCGTCGTCCCACGGCTCGCGCCCCGACGCGAGCAGCTCATCCGCGCCGAGGCGCTCGTCCGCCGCGGGGCGGTCGACCTGCTGCTGCCGGAGGAGCTCTCTCCCGGACGCATCGCGGAGTGGACGGCCGCGGCCGTCAGCCGGCCCCCTCGCCTCACGTCCCCCGTCGATCTCGACGGGCTCTCCCGCATCCCCGCCCTCATCGCCGAGCTCGTCGGCGACGCCGCCCCTACGGAGGACCGCCATGTCGCCTGACCGCATCGGCTACGTCGTCAAGATGTACCCCCGCTTCTCCGAGACGTTCATCGTGTCGGAGCTCGTCGCGCGAGAGCGGAGGGGCGCCGACATCCGCGTCTTCTCGCTGCGCCCGACGACCGACACGCGGTTCCACGACACGCTGTCGCTCGTCGCGGCGCCCGTGGAGCAGGTGCCGAGGCCCTCCCGAGCGAGCGAGCTGTGGGAGCTGCTGCGGAGGGCGGAGGAAGAGCTCCCGCTCCTCGACGGCGCGCTCGGTGAGCTGCTCGCCGCCGACCACGACGATGCGGGACAGGCGATCGAGCTCGCCCTCGCCATCCGCCGCGACGGCATCACGCGCCTGCACGCCCACTTCGCGAGCCTCGCGACGACCGTCGCACGCCTCGCAAGCCTCCTCACGGGCATCCCGTACTCCTTCACGGCGCACGCGAAGGATCTCTTCCACGAGAGCGTCGACCCGGGAGACGTCGAGCGCAAGATCGCCGACGCGGCGCATGTCGTCACGGTGTCGGACTACAACCTGCGCCATCTGCGCGGGCGCTACGAGGCCGCCGCCCGCACCCCCGTGCACCGCGTCTACAACGGGATCGACCTCGAGCGGTTCGCCTTCGAGCCGGCGCGCGACTGCGCACCGGCGATCCTCGCGGTGGGCCGCCTCGTCGAGAAGAAGGGATTCGACGACCTCATCGCCGCCGTCGCGCTGCTGCGCGACGCGGGCCGGGCCGTGCCGTGCCGCATCGTCGGCGCGGGGGAGCGCGACGGGGAGCTCCGCGCGCTCGTCGCGCAGCTCGACCTCGCGGACCTCGTGACGTTCACGGGACCTCTGCCGCAGCGCGAGGTGCGCGCCGAGCTCGCGCGGGCGCACGTGTTCGCCGCACCGTGCGTGGTGGGGTCCGACGGCAACGCCGACGGCCTGCCGACCGTGCTGCTGGAGGCGATGGCGCTCGGCACGCCCTGCGTCTCGACCGATGTGACCGGCATCGTCGAGGCCGTGCGCGACGGCGAGACGGGCCTCGTCGTCGCCCAGCGCTCGCCGCGCGCGCTCGCCGCGGCCCTCGCCCGCCTGCTCGACGATCGCGCCCTCGCACGCCGCCTGGCCGGGGCCGCCCGTGCGCTCGTCGAGGCGGAGTTCGATGTGCGACGGCAGGCCGCCGCGCTCGACGCGCTGTCCGCCTCCGCTCTCGAGGCGGCGGCCTGATGCGCATCGCGTACGTCTGCGGCGACCCCGGCATCCCCGTCTTCGGCGCGAAGGGCGCGTCGGTGCACGTGCAGGAGGTCGTGCGCGTGCTGCTCGCCGCCGGCCACCGCGTCGACCTGCACTGCCGCCGCACGGGCGGGGAGCCCGTCGGCGACCTCGCCGAGGCCGTCAAGGGCGGGCGGCTGCGCGTGCACGCGCTCCCCGTCGCCTCGGGCGAGGGCCCGGCCGAGCGCGAGCGGATGCTCATGGCGCAGGAGGAGGCGACGCGGCGCGCCCTCGCCGCCGTCCACGCGCGCGACCCCTACGACCTCGTCTACGAGCGCTACGCGCTGTTCGCGATCGCCGGGACGTCCTTCGCCCGCGAGGCGGCCATCCCGTCGGTGCTCGAGGTCAACGCGCCGTTGCCGATCGAGCAGGTACGGCATCGCACGCTCGTGCACGCCGACACGGCCGACGCCGTCGCCCGGCGCGTCATCTCCGACGCGACGCTCGCCGTCTGCGTGTCGGAGCCGGTCGCCGACTGGGCGCGCGCGCAGGCGCCCGGCGCGCGGATCACGGTCGAGCCCAACGGCGTCGACGTCGACCGCTTCGACGACAGGCGCCGAGAGGAGGGCCCCTACACGGTGGGGTTCGTCGGCACCCTCAAGCCGTGGCACGGCACCGCGACGCTCCTCGACGCGTTCGCGCTGCTCGCCGCCGTGCGCCCGGACGCCCGTCTCGTCATCGTGGGCGACGGCCCGGAGCGCTCGGCCCTGGAGCGCCGGGCGGTCGAGCGCGGCATCGCCGATCGCACCCTCTTCGCGGGCTCCGTCGCACCGGCCGACGTGCCGGGATGGCTGCGGATGATGGACGTCGCGACGGCTCCGTATCCGGCAACGGGCGATCCCTACTTCTCGCCGCTCAAGGTGCTCGAGTACCTCGCGGCGGGCGCCGCGGTGGTCGCCTCGCGTGTCGGCCAGCTGCCGGCGCTCGTCGACGACGGGCGCACGGGCCTCCTCGTGCCGCCGTCCGACGCCGTCGCCCTCGGCCGCGCCCTCGCGCGGCTCGCGCACGACCCCGCCCTGCGTCGGCGGATGGCCGCGGCGGGCCGGGCCGACGTGGAGCGCGCGCGCACCTGGCGGCACGTGCTGGAGCGCACCCTCGCGCGCGTCGCCGTGCGCCTCGACGAGAGCGACGCGGCATGACCGCGCGCGGTCGCGAGCGCCGGGGTCGCCGCCTGGTGTCGTTCCTCGCCCCCTACCTCCGTCCGGAGCGGCCCCTCATCGCGGGTGGCTTCGCCGCCATGCTCGCCGAGGTCGCGTTCCGGCTGCTCGAGCCGTGGCCGCTCAAGTTCGTCATCGACGCCGTCATCGCGCCCGGCGCCGCCGCCGATCCCGGCATCCCCGCCCTGCTCGTCGTCTGCGCGGTCGGCGTCGTCGCTGCCGCCGCGCTGCGGGCGCTGTCGTCGTACCTCATGACGGTCTGCTTCTCGCTCGCCGGCACGCGCGCGATGAACGCCGTGCGCGGCGACGTCTACGCGCACACGCTGCGCCTGCCGCTGCGCTTCCACACCGGCACGCGGTCGGGCGATCTCATCAACCGGCTCGTCTCCGACATCGGCAAGCTGCGCGACGTCGCGGTGACGGCCGCCATGCCGCTCATCGGCAACGTCGTCACCCTCGTCGCCATGCTCGTCGTCATGCTCGTGCTCGACTGGCGGCTCGGCCTCGTCGTCGCCGCCGCGCTGCCCGTCTTCCTCCTGCACTCGCGCCGCGCGTCGCGGCGCATCACGGACGCGGCGCGCGTGCAGCGTGCCCGCGAGGGCGAGCTCGCGGGCGCCGCCGGCGAGTCGTTCGGCGCCATCAAGGTCGTGCAGGCGTACACCCTCGAATCCGAGCTCGAGCGCGACTTCGCCCGCTCGAACGAGCGCGAGCTGACGGAGGGCGTGCGCGCGACGCGGCTCGCCGCCGGCCTCGAGCGGTGGACGGACGTGCTCGTGGGGGTCGCGACGGGAGCCGTGCTGCTCGTCGGCGGCTGGAGCGTGCTCGAGGGCCACCTGACGCCCGGCGAGCTCGTGGTGTTCGTGCAGTACCTCAAGGGCGCCTTCAAGCCCATGCGCGATCTCGCGAAGTACACGGGGCGCATCGCGAAGGCGGCCGCGTCCGGCGAGCGCATCGTCGACCTCGTCGGCACCCGCAGCGAGCTGGGCGACCTGCCTGGCGCCCACCGGATGGGCCGGGTCGAGGGCGCGCTGTCGTTCCGTCGCGTCTCGGCGGCGTACGGCGATGGCGAGCCCGCGCTGCACGAGGTCGACCTCGAGATCGCCGCGGGCGAGAGGGTCGCGCTCGTCGGCCACTCGGGGTCGGGCAAGTCGACGCTCGCGGCTCTGCTGCTGCGACTGCACGACCCGGTGGCGGGATCCGTGCGGATCGACGGACGCGACCTGCGCGCGTACACGCTCGCCTCGCTGCGCGCGGGGATCGCGATCGTGCTGCAGGAGTCGGTGCTCTTCACAGGGACGATCCGCGACAACATCCGGATGGGCCGTCCCGACGCGACCGACGAGCACGTGGAGTGGGCCGCGGGCGTCGCCAACGTCGACGAGTTCGCGGGGCGCCTGCCCGACGGACTCGACACGATCGTCGGCGAGCGCGGCGACACGCTCTCGGGCGGGCAGCGCCAGCGCATCGCGATCGCGCGGGCCGTGCTGCGCGACGCGCGCATCGTCATCCTCGACGAGGCGACGACGGGCCTCGACGCCGCGAGCGGCGCGGCCGTGCGCGAGGCGCTCGACCGGCTGAGCGCGGGCCGCACGACGCTCGTGGTGACGCACGCCCTCGACGACGCCCTCGCGTGCGACCGCGTCGTCGTGCTCGACCGCGGGCGCGTCGTCGAGCAGGGCGCGCCCGACGACCTGCTCGCACGACCCGAATCGCGGCTGTCGATCCTCAACCGCCGGGAGGACGCCCGTGCGTGACGGCGATGAGGGCCTCGTCGCCCGCGACGAGGCCCTCCCTGCGCTCATCGACGTGCTCGACGCCGGGCGGCTGCGGCGGGTGCTCGCCGCGCATCGCGTCGAGACCGGGTACCTGCGCTACAAGCCCGCGACGTCGGCCGTCGCCGGCATCCGCGTCGACGGGCGCGCGGCTCAGGCCGTCGCCTACCCGGTCGGCGTGCACGGGAAGCTCGCGCGGCTCGCGACCGAGGCGGGCGACGACCTCCTGCTCCTCGACGACGCGCGGGGGCTCGCGGTCGTCGCGGCGCCCGGCGATCGCGCGCTGCCCGGCATCCGCGCCGCACTCGCGCGTCATCCGCGCGCCGAGACCCTCGTGTACAAGCCGGGGCGGCGGTGGGTGGGCCGGTGTGTCGAGTGCGGCGTCATCGCGAAGGCGCATGCGCCCTCCCGCGCCGCGCGCGCCCTGCGCGGCCACGACGCCGTCGCCGCGCTCCTGCCGACCGCGCCGATCACGCACCGCGGCGTCGACGGACTCGTCGAGTACCGGCTGCTGCCGGGGACGGCGCTCCTGCACCTCGACAGCGGCGCCGCCGCTGGCGAGGCGGTGCGCGCGACAGGAGCCGTCCTCGCCCGTCTGCATGCGTCGCCCGGCCCCGACGGCGCGCCGTCGGTCGCCGGCGCGCCGATCGCAGCGGGCACGGGCGACGTGCTTCCCGGCCTCTCGACGCGGATGGCGCGCCTCTCGGCCGAGACCGCCACGCTGCTCGCAGGACGTGCGGTCACGACCCCCGTGCACGGCGACTTCTCGGCCGACCAGGTCATCGTCGGGGCCGGCGGCGTGCGCGTCATCGACCTCGACCGCGCGGGCGTCGGCGATCCCATGGCCGACCTCGGATCGTGGACGGCCGACGAGATCGCGCGCGGCATCTCCCGGTCCGTTGCGGGCGTCGCGCTCCGGGAGGGCTATGAGGCGGCGGGGGGCCGCATCGACGGCACCGCCCTGATCGCGCATACGGCGGCGGCGCTGCTGCGGCGCTCGGTCGAGCCGTTCCGTCAGCGAGCGGTCGACTGGCCGTCGCGGTGCGCCGCGCTCGCCGATGAGGCCGAGGCGTTCCTCGCCCTCGCCCGCGTCCGCCGTGACGATGCGCTGCCGGGACGGCGGCGCGCCGACGCGGACACGTCCGTCGTCGCCCATCGGCCGGGCCGGCGGGCCGTGCTTCGCACCTCCGACGGCTACGTCAAGCTCGTGCGCCCGTCGCGGTTCGCCGGGGTCGCCGACCGGGCGGAGCGCGTCTCGGGGCTGCGGTGCCTGGAGGCCCCGACCGTGCTCGAGCGGGACGACGCTACCGCGACGCTGCGGCTCTCGGGCGTCGGCGACCGCACCCTTCTCGACGCCGGGCCGGCGCTCCCGATGCCCGTCGTCCGCGCAGTGTGGCGACGCGTGGGGCGAGGCCTCGCCGAGCTGCACGACCTCGATCCCGAGGGGCTGCCGCGTCACGGGGCGGATGACGAGCTCGCCGCCATCCGCCGCGCCGTCGACCCGGCCGTCGCGGCCGGACTCCTCGACACCGCGCGCGTCGAGGCGGCTCTCGCCGTGGTGGAGCACGGGCTGCGGGCGGCCCCCGGCCCCCTCGGCGTGCTGCACCGCGACCTGCACGACAAGCAGCTGCTGCTCCCCGCCGGGCGCGTCACGGCCGCCGGGGTGGCCGCAGGGCGCGAGCGCGTCGGCGTCATCGACGTCGACACGATGGCGGTCGGCGAACGCGCCCTCGACATCGCCAACCTGCTGGTGCACCTCGACCTGAGGGTCCTTCAGGGGCTGCTCGACGCCGGACGTGCGGGTGAGGCCGGCCAGGCGCTGCGCGACGGCGTGGGCGAGGGGCCCGTGTGGGGCCGGGTCCCCGCGTACGAGGCCGCGACCCGCCTGCGGCTCGCCGGCGTCTACGCCGTGCGCGACGGCTGGCGCGGTGTCGCCGAGGCGATGCTCGCCGCCGTGGCGGACGGCTGACCGGGCTCAGTCGTCCTCGTCGTCTCCGCCGTCGTCGTCCTCGATGTCGTCGTCGAGGTCGTCGGAGTCGTCGTCGAGATCGTCGTCGACTTCGACGGGCGCGGCGGGGGGAACCGACTCGGGACCGCTCGCGGGAGGCACGGCGGGGGGAGCGGGCTCGGTCGACGGCTCGGTCGTCGGCTCGGTCGTCGGGGTCGGCGTCGGGGTGGGCTCCGGCGTCGCCGACACGGTGCCGAGCATGCGTCCGATCTCGCCGCCCGCGTACGCTCCCGTGACGGCCCCGCCGCCGAGGATCTGGCCGCCGTCGGTGCGCTGCTCGAGCGCCGCGGCCGTCGCGGCGGCGCCGCCCAGGAGCGCGGCCAGCGAGAGGCCGCCGATGATCGTGTAGGTCACTGCTCTGCGTGGCATGGGGTCCTCCTCGCGTCCAGGATGACCGGGGCCGGTAAGCGGCGGGGCAGCGGTCGATGAGACAACTCTTATGGTCTCGCGATCGGCCGGTGCGCGCGGCGCCGCGCGGCGATACTGGGAGCGTGGCGGGGACGAGCAGGGCACGACGGCGGCGCATGCCCGTCGTCTCCGTGCGCGTGCGCCTCGTCGCCGTCATCACTCTCGTCGCGGCCATCGGGATGGCGGCCGTCGGCGCGGCGGTGTACATCGTCGAGCAGGCGTCGATCCTCGGCCAGATCGACGACCGGCTGCGGGCCAACCTCGACTCCGCGCGCTTCATCGTCGCGGGGACGGACGAGCAGCCGCAGGCCTGGGGATCGTCTCGCGAGGCGGTCGAGGACATCGTGCGGCGCATGAGCCCCGACGACAACACGGGCGTCGTCGGCGTCGTCGACGGCGAGACGGCCTACATCCCCGGTGTCGCGCTCGACGTCGACCTGCGCAGCGCGCCGGGCTTCGTGCCGTTCGCCGCGCAGACGGCGGCGGGCGGTGATCCCGTGCTCGGCACCTACGCCGAGGAGGGGGTCGTGTGGCGTTTCCTCGCGACGCCCGTCGACGTGCCGGGAGCGCCCGAGACCGAGAGCGTGCTGTTCGTCATGGCGTACGACATCGACGCCGAGCTCTCGGAGATCAACGGCCCCGCCCGCGTGTTCCTCCTCGCGGGCGGCGTCGTCATCGTGATCATCGCGGGCGTCGCGACGATCGCCGCCGGCCGGCTGCTGCGGCCGCTGCGCCGCATGCGCGAGACCGCGGAGCGCGTGTCGGCCCAGTCGCTCTCGGAGCGCCTCCCCATCGAGGGGCGCGACGACGTCTCGGAGCTGGCCGCGACGATGAACGCCATGCTCGACCGGCTCGACGGCGCGCTCGACTCGCAGCGCCAGCTGCTCAGCGACGTCGGCCACGAGCTGAAGACGCCGCTCACGATCGTGCGCGGCCACGTCGAGCTCATGGACCCGGCCGATCCCGACGACGTCCGCGATACCCGCGCGCTCGCGGTCGACGAGCTCGACCGGATGAGCCGGCTCGTCCAGGACCTCTCGTCGGCGGCTTCGCTGCACGGCCCTGCCCCCGTCGCGCCCGTGCCGACCGATGCGGCCGACCTCGTCGCGCAGATCGTGCGCAAGGCCGAGGCGATCGAGGGCGCCGACGTCGCCGCGGGGCCCGTCGCCGAGGTCGTCGTCTCGCTGGACGCCGCCCGCATCACGCAGGCGATGCTGCAGCTCGCGCAGAACGCGGTCACCCACGGCGGGGGGCGCTTCGTCATCGGCAGCGACGTCGACGCGCATCGGCTCGCGCTGTGGGTGCGCGACTACGGCCCCGGCGTGCCGGACGGCGAGAGGAAGGCCGTCTTCGAGCGCTTCCACCGGGGCTCGGACGGCACGGCGGGCAGCGGTCTCGGGCTCAACATCGTGCAGGTCATCGCTCGCGCCCACGGCGGAGCGGCGCGTGTGACGGACGCACCCGGCGGCGGAGCCGTGTTCGCGATCACCGTGCCGCTCGACGGCGCGGACGACGAGATGACGACAGGAAGGGGCGGACGTGGCGTCGATCCTCATAGCCGATGACGAGCAGCGGATCGCGGGGTTCATCGAGAAGGGCCTGCGCGCCGCCGGCTTCGCCACGCGCGTGGCGTCCGACGGCGACGAGGCGCTCGCGCTCGCGCAGACCGACGAGTTCGACCTGCTCGTGCTCGACGTGAACATGCCGGGGATGGACGGCTTCGCCGTGCTCGAGCACCTGCGCGGTTCCGGCTCGCGCATGCCGATCATCATGCTCACGGCGCGCACCGACGTCGGCGACACCGTCGCGGGGCTGGAAGGCGGCGCCGACGACTATCTCGGCAAGCCGTTCCGGTTCGACGAGCTGCTGGCCCGCATCCGCCTGCGCATGCGGCGGGAGGACGAGCCGGCCGCGCCGGCCGGTGTGCTCCGCCACAGGGACCTGACGCTGGATGTGCGCACCCGGCGGGCGGTCGTCGACGGCGGCGCGGCCGTGGACCTCTCGGCGCGCGAGTTCGCGCTCGCCGAGGAGCTCATCCGGCACGCGGGCCAGGTGCTCAGTCGCGAGCAGCTCCTCAGCCGCGTGTGGGGCTTCGATTTCGACCCCGGCTCGAACGTCGCCGACGTCTACATCGGGTACCTGCGTCAGAAGCTCGGCGCCGACCGCATCGAGACGGTGCGCGGGGCGGGCTACCGGCTCGTCTGAGCGGTTCTCCACAGGCTCGGCGTGTCGCCGTCCACAGATCGTCGGAAGGCCGCGTCGCGCGGCCATCCGACGATCAGGATGGCGGGATGAGCACCCGGACGGACATCGACTACGGCGGACGAATCCCCCTTCCTCGCGTGAGGGCCGACGCACGGGCAGCCGTCCTGGATCAGATCGTCGGCATCCAGCTCGACTATGAAGCGGCCGCGTCGTCGGAGCACCCGACGTCGGATGCGACCGGCCACCTCGCGTCGATGTCGCTCGTGTCGATCGTCGCCGAGGAGCTGGTGGACGGCGACGTGACGACGGCGCTGCAGGCGCAGGTGACGTGGATGGCCCTCTGGCCCGGCATCCCCGAGATGCTCGCGATCGGCATCGCGTTCGGGCGGGCTGCCGCGGATCGCAACCGGCTCGACATGCTGCGTCTCGACGCCCGGGCACGGGCGCGCGGGCTCTCGCTCGACGAGTACATCGCGCGTCTCCGCGAAGCCGACGCGATGCCCCGGTCGCCCTTCGTGCGGATGTTCCGGGGTGAGACGCGGCGGGCGCCGTCGGAGGAGCGCATCGAACGCGGCCTGACGGTTCTCGACGAGACGCTCGCGCTCGTCCCGACGCTGCAGCGGCCGCCGCTGCTGTGCACGTCGGCGTGGCTGCACTGGGCGCGCGGGCGCTGGGGCGAAGCCATGCTGCGCCTCGCCGAGGCCGCGCGCATCGAGCCCCGCCACGAGCTCGCCTACGGGCTGTCGATCCGGCTCTCGGAGCTCACGCCGGCCTGGCTCGCCGAATGACGGCGACAGAGAATGGACGAGAGCGTACGATCTCGCCCGGAGAGTCGATCAGCGCGAGCGTCGCCCGTCAGACGCTGCCCGCCCAGCTCGACCGCCGCAGCCCGGCTCGCGACGGCGCTCGCCGCGGCATGCGGCCTCCGCGCGGCCGGCGCCGTGCACCTCGCCGCGGCGGTGACGGCCGGTGCCGACCTGCGGCCGACGGCGCCCCCGCGACACCGAGGAGCACGGCAGGCGGAGCCTCTGCGTGCGTCGGCCGCAGCGGGACGGGCTACCGGCTGGTCTGATCCCGATCGGCGCGCTGCCCGACGATATAGGCGAGTGCGTCGGCCATGTGGGCGGAGAGCCGGTCGCAGGCCGCTTCGGCGTCGCCCGCCTC
The DNA here is from genome assembly GCF_053617895.1 of Microbacterium sp. NPDC055683. Taxonomy (NCBI): domain Bacteria; kingdom Bacillati; phylum Actinomycetota; class Actinomycetes; order Micrococcales; family Microbacteriaceae; genus Microbacterium; species Microbacterium sp. NPDC055683. Next base: position 13,746 of record NZ_JBSHGQ010000004.1, read on the forward strand.
CACGGCGTCGACGATGGGGGCGTGGCGTTCGACGGTCTGCTCCGCGCGGGAGGGCGCGATCCCCGACGACGTCATCGTCAGATGGATGAGCCCTGCGAGGCCCTGCCAGGTGCGCAGTAGGATGTCGTTGCCCGCCAGGAGCGGGAGCGCCTCGTGGAAACGGAGATCGGCGCGGATCCCGTCCGTGACGGACGCGGGCGACGCCATCCCGCCGAGGATGGCCCGCAGCGCGCGGACCGCTTCGGAGCGGTCGTCGAGCGAACACAGGCGGCGGAGTGCGAGCTGTTCGAGGTGGGAGCGCACCTCGAACAGGTCGCGGATCTGCTGCTCGTCGATCTCGCGGACGGAGACCCTGCCGCGGCCGTCCTGCACGAGGATGCCCTCCTGCTGCAGTTCCCGCATCGCCTCGCGCAGCGTCGCCCTGCTGACGCCCAGCCGCTGGCTGAGCTCGACCTCCCCGAGGTGCGTGCCAGGAGGCAGCTCCCCTTCGTCGATCGCGCCGCGCAGGCTGTCGACGACGGCGCTGCGGAGCGTCGATCGCGGGGCGGAGTCGAGGGAGCGGACCATCCCCTCAGCGTAGCGAGGTCGACATGTCGACAACGGGCTTGCGTAATTGTCGACATGTCGACATCATGGAGTCGAGCCTCTCGCAGACGAGTGTGCTCGCACCGACAAGGAGGTCTCGCATGAGCGCATCACCCCGGCTGGAAGCCCGCCACTGGCGGCTCGCCGTCATTTCCGGCATGGCCAGCTACCTCGACTCCGGCGTCATCATCGCGACGGGGCTCAGCCTCGCGATCTGGCAGGCGACGTTCGGGTGGAACCCCCTCCAGCTCGGTGTCATCAGCTCGACGTTGACGTTCAGCATCGCGATCGGCGCGCTGTTCGGCGGCCGGATCGCCGACCGGTTCGGGCGCCGACGCGTCTTCAACATCGACGTGCTCGTCTACGTCGTCGGGGTCGCGCTCATGGTCTTCGCGAACGACTTCGCCTTCCTGCTCGTCGGCGTCGTCGTCGCCGGCCTCGCGGCGGGAGCGGATCTGCCGACCTCCGTCGCGGTCGTCGCGGAGGCGGCACCCGAGGGCGGCCAGGGGCGTCTCGTCGCCTTCACGCAGGTGATGTGGAGCATCGGCATCGCCATGACGACCCTCATCGGGTTCGCCGTCTCGACGCTCGGCATCACGGGCATCCGGATCATCTTCGGACACCTCGCCGTGATCGGCGTGGTGACCTGGCTCCTGCGCGTGTTCAACCCCGAGGTGCGCCGTATGGAGGAGGAGGCCTCCGCGCGGAACGACCTCAGCACGACGACCGGATCCGCGGCGATCGCGCTGCCGCTGCGCGAGATCTTCCGGAACCGCACCTTCGTCACGGCCATCCTTCTCACGGGCGGCTTCTACGTCGCGTGGAACCTGATGGCGAACACGATCGGCCAGTTCAAGGCGTACATGCTCATCACGATCGCGGGGGCCGACCAGAGCGCGACGACGGCGATCTCGTTCGGCGCCACGCTCCTCTCCATCGTGGGCGGCTTCCTCTTCGCGCGCATCGCAGACACGCGCCTGCGCGCCCCGCTCTTCTTCGTCGGCGCGATCGCGCAGATCATCGCGATGGCGCTGGGCGCGATCACGATGGGGCAATTCCTCATCGTCATGATCGCGTGGCTGAGCATCTACAGCCTCGCGTATCCCTTCGCCGGCGAGGCCCTCTACAAAGTGGCCACGCAGGAGAACTTCCCCGTCAACGCGCGAGCCACCGTGCAGGGCATCACCTACGCGGCATCCCGCTTCATCGTCGCCGGGTTCGCGTTCGTCACCCCGACGATCGTCAACGCGAGCCCCGGTGCGATCCTGTGGCTGCTCGTCGGCTTCGCGGCGGCGGCCGCCGTGATCGGATCGTTCCTCGTCCGGCTCCATCGCGTGCCCGGAAGCTCGACGGGGACGTTCGACGCGGTCCCGACCGCGAAGGCGAACGGCCGATGAGGGTGGCCACGCACATCGCGGTGCGCGACGTCCGCATCGAGAACCATGACGGCGCCATCGGCATCGACGAGGCGGAGCCGCGCCTGTCGTTCCGCGTGATCGCGCCGGACGGATGGAGGCAGCGCTCCGTCGACGTCGAGCTGCGTCACGACGACGGAGCGGTCGACCTCGTCGGGCCCATCGCTGCGGAGGACGGCGTCTACCTCACCTGGCCCTTCCGCCCGCTGCGACATCGCGCCCATGCGACGCTGCGCATCCGGGTGCGCGGAGCAGACGGGTCGCCATCGCCCTGGAGCGACCCGCTGCCGATCGAGCGCGGACCGGCGCCCGAGGACTGGGCAGCGCGTCCCGTCTCCTCGTCTGCCGCCGAGGATCCGGACTCCGATCGTCGACCGTCGCTCGTACGGAGGGAGTTCGCCGTCGAGCACGGGCTCGTGCGGGCGCTGCTGCGCATCACGGCGCACGGGCTGTACGAGGCGGAGCTCAACGGCGCGCGCATCGGCCGCGACGAGCTCGCACCGGGATGGTCCGTGTACGGCGAGCGTCTGAAGTACGCGACCCACGACCTCACGGCGCACCTCAAGCCGGGCGCCAACGTGCTGGGCGTCTGGCTCGCCGACGGCTGGTACCGCGGACGGATCGGCTTCTCGGGCGGCAACCGCAACCTGTACGGCTCCGACCTGTCGCTCATCGCGCAGCTCGAGCTCCGCTACGCCGACGGACGCGAGGTGGTCGTCGCGACCGACGACGCGTGGCGTGCGCATGACAGTCCGATCCTGTTCTCCGGCATCTACGACGGAGAGACGCACGACGCGCGCGAGGAGCTGCGGGGATGGTCGTCCCCCGGGTTCGACGACTCCGGGTGGCTCCCCGTGGTCGTGGGCGAGCGCGATCCCCGCAGCCTCGTCGCCCCCGACGGTCCGCCCGTGCGCGTCGTCGAGGAGCTCGTGCCCGCTGCCGTGACGCGCCTCGACGCGCGTCGGCTGCTCGTCGACTTCGGGCAGAACCTCGCCGGCCGCGTCCGCTTCTCGGCGGCCGGCAGGGCCGGCACCGCCGTCGTGCTCCGCCATGCCGAGGTCCTGCAGGGCGGCGAGCTCTACACGCGCCCGCTGCGGCTCGCTCGAGCCACCGACACGTACGTCTTCGCCGACGACCGCCGCGTCGAGTGGGAGCCGCGCTTCACCTACCACGGGTTCCGATACGCCGAGGTCTCTGCCGACCCCGACGTGCTCGACGGCATCGACCTCGTGGCGCGCGTGCTCCATTCCGACATGCGCCGGATCGGCGAGTTCGCCTGCTCGGACGAGCGCATCACCCGGCTCCACGAGAACGTGGTCTGGTCGATGCGCGGCAACTTCGTCGACCTGCCAACGGACTGCCCTCAGCGCGACGAACGCCTGGGCTGGACAGGGGACATCCAGGTGTTCGCGCCGACCGCCTCCTTCCTGTATGACACGACCGGAATGCTCTCCTCGTGGCTCAAGGACCTCGCCGTCGAGCAGCTGCCCGACGGCACCGTGCCGTGGTACGTGCCCGTCGTGCCCGGGCGCGCGATGTGGACGCCCATCCGGCCCGGTGCCGCATGGGGCGACGCCGCCGTGCTCACCCCGTGGGACCTCTGGCGGGCGAGCGGTGATCGCGCGCTCCTCCAGCGGCAGTGGCCGAGCGCGCGGTCGTGGGTCGACCTCATGGCGGGCCGACGCGACGCCGACGGCCTCTGGACGGGCGACTTCCAGCTCGGCGACTGGCTGGACCCCTCGGCACCGCCCGACGCTCCCGCCGAGGCGATGACCGACCGCGACCTCGTTGCGAGCGCATACCTCTCCTGGTCGAGTCGCATCCTCGCGCGCACGGCGAGCGAGCTCGGGATGCGTGCCGAAGCCGAGCACTACGGTGCGCTCGCCGATGACGTGGCCGCCGCCATCCGCGCCCGCCACCTCGACGCGGACGGCCGCCTCGTGCGCGAATCGCAGACGGGCTACGCCCTGCTCGTCTGCTTCGAGCTCGTCGACGGGCGGCTGCGTGAGCGGGCGGGCGAACGTCTGCGCGCCCTCGTGGAGGCGGCCGGCCACCGCATCGCGACGGGGTTCGTCGGCACGCCGATCATCTCGCGGGCGCTCACCGAGACCGGGTCGCTCGACACCGCCTACAGGCAGTTGCTCGAGGACACCTGCCCGTCGTGGATGTATCCGCTGACGCAGGGCGCGACGACTGTATGGGAGCGCTGGGACAGCCAGCTCGAGGACGGCACCGTCAACCCGGGCCAGATGACGTCGTTCAACCACTACGCGCTCGGCGCGGTCGCGCACTGGATGCATACGACGATCGCGGGTCTCGAGCTGCGCGGCGAGGGATGGCGGAGCGTGCGCTTCGCCCCGCGCCCCGGCGGGGGGCTGACGTGGGCGCGCGCCGCCATCGAGTCGCCGCGCGGGCGCATCGCGATCGCCTGGGAACGGACGGGCGACGATATCGAGGTGACGGTCGACGTGCCGCCGGGTGTCGCGGCGGAGTTCGCGGCCCCTGGCGCGGCGCCGGTCGCCGTGCCGGAGGGGCGGTCGGTCCTCGTGTTCCCGGCGGAGGAGACCGTCGCCTGACCTACATCGCCCCCGTCGCGGCCATCGCGGTGAGCGTCGTGACCGCGACGAGTACGGAGAGGATGCCGCCGAGCGCGAGCGGCCGCCATCCCGCCCGCCGGATGGCGCCGAGGTCGGTCGACAGCCCGATGCCCGCGAGCGCGGCGGCGATGAGGAAGCCGCTCGTCTGACCCGCCGCGTCCTGCACGACCGCGGGCAGCCATCCCGCCCACCGCGCGAGCGCGGCGAGCACGAACCCGACGAGGAACCACGGCACGAGCCGCGCGACGCGCCGCGGCGTCATCCGCGCGGCACCGGCGCGACGTGCCTCGACGACCGAGAGCGCGGCGGCGACGGGCACGATGGCGAGCATGCGCACGAGCTTCACCGCGACGGCCGCACCGACGGCGCCGCCCCCGAAGACGCCAGCGGCGGCGACGACCGAACTGGTGTCGTTCACGGCCGTGCCGGCGAGCAGCGCGAACGCGTTCGCGTCGAGCCCGAGCGCGTGCCCGAGCAGCGGGAAGACGCCGACGGCCGCGAGGTTGAACGCGAGGATGGTCGACAGCGCGTATGCCACCTCTGCCCCCGTCGCGCCGATGACGGGCGCGATCGTCGCGATGGCCGAGGCGCCGCAGATGCCCGTGCCGGCCGTGATGAGCAGCCGCAGTCGTCTGCCCACGCCGAGCAGGCGGCCGACGAGCGGCGCTGAGGCGAAGCAGACGACGAGCGACGAGAGCATGACGGGCAGGGCGGCCGCACCGGCACGGGCGATCGCGTCGAGCGGCAGCTGCGTGCCCAGCAGCACGATCGCGACCCGCAGCAGCGGGCCGCTCGCGGCGGCACCTCCGGCTCGAAACGCGGCAGCACCCCCGATACGCGACCTGGCGGGCCACGCGATGCCGATGGCGAGGCCGAGCACGATGGCCGGCACGGCGCTGCCGGCCACGGGGGCGATCGCGCCGATCGCCGTCGCGGCGACGGCGATCGCGATGCTCGCGGCGAGACCGGGGGCGATGTCGGGGCGCGGCGAGCGGAACACCCCTCCACGGTGCCCCCGCGCGCCGCGCGGCGGTATCCGCTTGCCGTGCGTGGGGGTACAGGGCGAGACTGTGGGGACGATGCGACATGTCCCCCCGATCGACGCCCTCGAGCTGCTCCGTGCCGTCGCGCGCCTCGGCTCCGTCTCGGCCGCCGCCCGCGAGACGGGGTGCACGCAGCAGTCGGCGTCGGCGCGGCTGCGCTCGATCGAGCGCACGCTCGACCTCGAGCTCCTCACACGCTCTCCGCGGGGCGTGATGCTCACGGACGCCGGAGAGCTCGTGGTCGCATGGGCCGACGACGTGCTGGCCGCCGCCGAGCGCTTCGCCGCCGGCGTCGAGACGCTCCGCGGCGAGAGCAGCCGCGAGCTCTCCGTCGCCGCCAGCCAGACCGTCGCCGGCCACCTGCTGCCGCGCTGGCTGCTCGCCTTCCGCGCCCGCCAGCTCGCCGACGGCCGTACGCCGACGGAGGTCCGGCTGATCACCGCGAACAGCGAGCAGACGGCCGACCTCGTGCGCGCGGGCGCCGTCGACCTCGGCATCATCGAGAGCCCCGACATCCCCGACGACCTCTCGTCGACGACGGTGGCCGACGACGTGCTCGTGCTCGTGACGACGCCCGACGGCCCGTGGGCCGCGCGCGCGTCCGTGACGCTCGAGGAGGTGGCCGCGACGCCGCTCATCGCGCGCGAGGACGGCAGCGGCACGCGCCGCGCGTGGGAGTCGACGGTGCGCAAGCGGCTCGGCGGCACTCCCGTCGAGCCGGCACTGGTGCTGTCGACGTCGGCGGCCATCCGATCCGCCGTCGCCTCGGGGCTCGCACCCGCCGTGCTGAGCGCCCACGTCGTCGCCGACGACCTCGCGCTCGGCAGGCTGCGCCGCATCGCGATCGACGGCCCCGCGATCTCGCGCCCCATCTCGGCGCTCTGGCGCGGCACTCCGCGCGATCTGAGGACGACGAGCCGCGAGCTGCTGGAGGCCGCGACGGCGTGAGGATTCCGTCAGGATCGCGGCCCGCGGTCGTATGGAAACCGTGAGGATGCCCGCGGCGACGGCGCGACGGCGGGGAAGCGGGCATAGGGTCTCGCTCCGTGATCAGGCTCCACGGCGCCGCGCGCGTGCGGCGCAGCGGGCTTCATCTCGCCCCCGCACAGGCGGTCGTCGGGGGATTCGGCGCGGTCCTCGCGCTCGGGTCGCTGCTGCTGTGGCTCCCGGTGTCCACGGCAGACGGCACGTTCGCCGATCCCGTCGACGCGCTCTTCACGGCCACGTCGGCGCTGTGCGTCACGGGGCTCACGGTGGTCGACACGGCCACCTTCTGGAGCCCCTTCGGGAAGGTCGTCATCCTCCTCCTCATCAAGACGGGAGGCCTCGGCATCATGCTCCTCGCGGCGCTCGTCGGGGTCGTGCTCGCCCGCCGCCTCTCCGTGCGCACGCGTCTCAACACGCTCGCCGAGACGAAGGCGGACGAGGGCGGAGGCGTCGCGCGGCTGGCGCGCGGCATCTTCCTGACGTCGATCGCGATCGAGGGCGCCGTCTCGCTGGCCCTGTTCCTGCGCTATCTGCTCGGCTACGGCTACTCGGCGGCCGAGGCCGCATGGCACGCCGTCTTCCACGCCGTGTCGTCGTTCAACAACGCCGGCTTCGCGCTCTACAGCGACAACCTCACGTCGTTCGTCGCCGATCCGTGGATCTGCCTCCCGCTGTGCGCCGCGATCATCCTCGGCGGTCTCGGCTTCCCCGTGCTCCGCCAGCTGAGGCGCGAGCTCGGCCGCCCCCTGCACTGGACGATGAACACCCGCATCGTGCTCGTCATGACGCTCGCGCTGCTCGTCATCGGCACGGTGTACATCACGGTCATCGAGTGGGACAACGACGGCACCTTCGCGCCGCTCGACCCCGCCGCGCGGATCCTCGCGGGGTTCTTCCACGCCGTGCAGGTGCGCACCGCCGGCTTCAACTCCGTCGACATCGGGCAGATGCACGACGAGACGTGGCTCGGGATGGACGTGCTCATGTTCATCGGCGCGGGTCCCGCCGGCACCGCGGGCGGCATCAAGGTGACGACGTTCGCCGTGCTGCTCTTCATCCTCTGGACCGAGCTGCGCGGCGGCGGCGCGGTGAACATCTTCGGCAAGCGCCTCTCCCGCGCCGTGCACCGCGAGGCGATCTCGGTCGTGCTCGTCGCGATCGCGGCCGTCATGGCCGGCGTCATCGCCATCCTCGCCACGACCGATCTCGATCTCGACGTCGTGCTGTTCGAGGCCGTGTCGGCGTTCGCGACCGTCGGCCTGTCGACGGGCATCACGGCGGGGCTGCCCGACTTCGCGCAGCTCATCCTCGTCGCCCTCATGTTCCTCGGCCGGGTGGGGCCGCTGACCCTCGGGTCGGCGCTCGCGCTCCGCGAGCGCCGCGTCTCCTACGAGCTCCCCAAGGAGCGGCCGGCCATCGGCTGACCGCCGCAGAAAGGACCGCCCATGGTCAAGTTCCTCTCGTTCGGCGAGACGTCGCGCCGCATCGCCGAGGCCGATTCGGTCGCGGTCATCGGCCTCGGCCGGTTCGGCAGCGCTCTCGCCCTCGAGCTCATGGAGTCGGGCACCGAGGTGCTCGGCATCGACGGCGACGAGGAGGTGGTGCAGGAGCACAACGCGCGCCTCACGCAGGTCGTGCGCGCCGACGCGACGAAGGAGGACGTGCTGCGCCAGCTCGCGATCGACGAGTTCGACCGGGTCGTCGTGGCGATCGGCACCGACATCACGGCGTCCATCCTCGTGGCCTCGCTTCTGCTCCAGCTGAAGGTGCCCGTCATCTGGGCCAAGGCCCTGGATGAGCGGCACGGGCGCATCCTCGAGCAGCTCGGCGTGCACCACGTCGTGTATCCCGAGCGGGCGATGGGCAGGCGCGTGGCGCACCTCGTCCGCGGTGCGGCATCGGACTACCTCGAGCTCGACCGCGGATTCGCGATGGTCAAGGCGCTCGCGCCGGTGGAGCTGCACGGCGTCGCCCTCGGCGAGACCGATCTGCGGCAGCGTCACGGAGTGACGATCGCCGCATACCGCCCCGAGGCGGGGGAGTGGCGCAACGCCGACAGCAAGACCGTGCTCGGGGCGGGCGACGTCATCCTCGTCGTCGGCGCGACCAAGCGGGTGGAGGCGTTCGCGCAGCTGCGGTGACCTACGGCCGCAGGGCGTCGGCGTGCTCGGCCGCCCAGCTCGCGAGGAGCGCGAGCCGGTCTGCGGACGGCGACCCCGGCTCGGCCGTGTACACCATGAGGATGGCCCCGGGCTCGGCCGTGACCGCCAGCTCCTCGTAGGCGAGCGTCACCTCGCCGACGACGGGATGGCGGAAGCGCTTCGTCCCCGCACCGTGTGTGCGCACATCGTGTGCGCCCCACAGGCGGCGGAACAGGTCGCTCTGCGTGGAGAGCTCGCCGACGAGATCCTGCAGGCCGCGGTCGTGCGGGTCGCGCCCCGCCTCCGCGCGCATGATCGCGACGCACATCTCGGCGAACAGCTCCCAGTCGGGGTAGAAGTCGCGTGCGGCGGGGTCGAGGAACTGGAACCGCGCGAGGTTGGGCGTGCGGCCGCCGTCGCCGATGAGCGGCGAGTAGAAGGCGCGGCCGAGGGCGTTCGTGGCGAGGATGTCCTGGCGCGGGTCCCGGACGAACGCGACGGCGCCCGTCAGCGCCTCGAGCGCCCACTGCAGGCTGGGGCGACCGGCCCCCTGCGCCGTCGCACGCCGCCGCGGGCGACCCGACGCCGGGATGCCGTCGGACGCCCGGGCGAGATCGAACAGATGCGCGCGCTCGGTGTCGTCGAGCTGCAGCGCCCGCGCGACGGCCTCCAGCACCGACGCCGACGCCCCCGCGATCGTGCCGCGCTCGAGCCGCGCGTAGTACTCCACGCTCACGCCGGCGATCATCGCGACCTCCGCCCGCCGCAGGCCGGGAACGCGCCGATTGGGCCCGGCGGGAAGTCCCGCGGCCTCGGGAGACACCTTCGCCCGTCGCGACATGAGGAACTCGCGCACCTCGGCCTTGTTGTCCATTCCCCCAGGCTAGGGCGGCTTCCCGCGCGAAGAGGTGCCCTGTCGGTACACGTCTCGCAAGGGACTCCCCCGCTCGGCGCGCCACGGCTTGGATGAGGTCAGACACGAAGGAGCACACCATGCGCGGAGTCATCATGCACGCCCCCGGCGACGTCCGGGTCGAAGAGCGCCCGAACCCGACAGTCCTCGAGCCCACCGACGCGATCATCCGCGCCTCCGCGGTCTGCATCTGCGGTTCCGACCTCTGGCCGTATCGGGGCATCGAGGAGCTGCACGGGCCGACGCCGATGGGCCACGAGTACGTCGGCGTCGTCGAGGAGATCGGGGCCGACGTGCGGAACGTGAAGGTCGGCGACTTCGTCGTCGGATCGTTCGTCGCCTCCGACAACACGTGCGAGATCTGCCAGGCCGGCTACCCGTCGCGCTGCGTCCACAACGTCATGATGGGCTCGGTCGGCACCCAGGCGGAGCTCATCCGCATCCCCCTCGCCGACGGCACCCTCGTGGCGACCCCCGGCGTACCCGACGCCGACCTCATCCCGTCTCTTCTCGCAGCTTCCGACGTGCTCGGCACGGGATGGTTCGCCGCGGTGGCGGCGGAGGCCGGTCCCGGGAAGACCGTCGCGGTCGTGGGCGACGGGGCCGTCGGCCTCTCGGCCATCCTCGCCGCGAAGCAGCTCGGCGCCGACCGCATCATCGCGATGTCGCGCCACGCCGACAGGCAGGCGCTCGCGCGCGAGTTCGGGGCCACCGACATCGTGGAGGAGCGCGGCGATGCGGGCATCGCGCGCATCAAGGAGCTCACGAACGGGCTCGGCGCGCACTCCGTCGTCGAGGCGGTCGGCACGCAGGAGTCCATGGAGCAGGCGATCGGCGCGACGCGTCCGGGAGGCCACATCGGCTATGTCGGCGTCACCCACGGGGTGACGCTCGACGGGCTCGGCCTGTTCTTCGCCGAGGTGCACCTCTTCGGCGGTCCGGCCCCCGTGCGCCGCTTCCTCCCCGAGCTCATCCAGTTGATCTGGGACCGCAGGATCGATCCCGGCAAGGTGTTCGACCTCACGCTCCCGCTCGACGAGGCGGCGGAGGGCTACCGCGCCATGGACGAACGGCGCGCGACCAAGGTGCTGCTCACGGTCTGACGAACGGGCAGGGGGCGTCTCCCGGGCATCCTCCGAGGGACGCTCCCTATGCTCGAACCATGAGACGCTCTGCAGACTCCGACTGCCATAGTCCCAGCGCCCGGGTGACCCCGGGCGCGCCTTCCTGCACGACGGAGGTCCGCCGATGAACGGCGACCTCCTTCTCAACATCGCCCTCGTGATCGTGTTCGTGCTCATCGGCGGCGTCTTCGCCGCGACCGAGATGGCGCTCGTCACCCTCCGCGAGAGCCAGATCAACGCGATCGCCCAGCGCGGCAAGCGCGGGCGGAAGATCGCCGATCTGGCACGGAACCCCAACACGTTCCTCTCCGCCGTGCAGATCGGCGTCACCGTGGCGGGCTTCGCGTCGGCCGCGTACGGCGCCTCGTCGATCGCGCCGTCGGTCGCGCCGCTGCTCGTGTCGTGGGGGATGGCCGAGGGCCCCGCGTCGACGACGGCGACGATCATCCTCACGCTGCTCATCGCGTATCTGTCGCTCGTGCTGGGCGAGCTCGTGCCGAAGCGGCTCGCCATCCAGCGCAACGCGCAGTTCGCCTACGCCGTCGCGCCCGTGCTGAACGGGTTCGCGAAGCTCATGCGGCCCGTCATCTGGCTGCTCTCGGTCTCGACCAACGTGCTCGTCCGCCTGCTCGGCGGAGACCCCGACAAGTCGGGCGAGGAGCTCTCCGACGAGGAGCTGCGCGACATCGTCACGAGTCACGAGGGGCTGCCGGAGGACGAGCGTCGAATGCTCGACGACGTGCTGTCGCTGCGCGACCGCCAGGTGAGCGAGGTCATGCGTCCCCGCCCCGAGGTGGTCGCCCTCGGCGCCGACGAGACGACCGCCGACGCCATCTCCAAGGTGCGGGACCTGCCGTACTCGCGCTACCCCGTCGTCGACCAGTCGATCGACGACATCGTCGGCTTCGTGCACGTGCGCGACCTGTACGAAGCTGGCGCGTCGACGTCGCCCGTGCAGGCCGTCGTGCGGGCCATCCCGTACCTGCCGTCCACGGCGGGCGTCCTGCCGACGCTCACGGCGATGCGCGCGGCGGGCGATCAGATCGCCGTCGTCGTCGACGAGTACGGCGGCACGGACGGCATCGTCACCCTCGAGGACCTCGTCGAGGAGGTCGTGGGCGAGATCTTCGACGAGTACGACACCGAGACCGCGCCGCAGTCGCTGAAGGAGGAGGGCGGCATCGTCGACGGCCGGCTGAACTTCCAGGACTTCGAGGAGGCTACGGGCATCGAGCTTCCGCGCGGCGCCTCCGACACCGTCGCCGGATTCGTCGTCGAGCGGCTCGGGCGGCTCGCGACGGTGGGCGACATCGTCGAGGTCGACGGCGGCACGCTGCAGGTCGCGGCCATGGACCGACGTCGCATCGCCGAGATCCTCGTCACCCCGCGCGAGATCCTCGAAGAGGGCTGAGGTCGCGCGCCCGGCCCGCGTTCAGCGGATCGGGCGCTCGGCGGCGGGTGCGGTGGTCGGCGTCTCGATCGCGACCGACTGCGGCGGCAGCAGCAGGGCGGACGCACACCGCGATGACCTTCGAGCTCGCCGAGCTGGTCGGCACCCACACCACCCTCGAACTTCGCGAAGAAGACCCCGAGACCTTCGGACCCGGTCACCTGGTGCTCTACGCCGAGGACGCCCACCGGTTCGCGATCACCGAGCGCACCGACAAGCCCGCAGGCGAGGACACCCGCGACGTCATCGGATGGGCCTGGTCCGAACAGCAACGCGGCGCCGAGGGCCTGTGGGCCTGTCCAGTCAAGACCACCACGATTCCGACAAGCACCGACAATATAACGACACTCCGATATCCCTTTCGTGGTGAGACAGCGTCAGGCATCCTGACGTAAATGCAACGTCCTGAGGGGGGCACGATGAAACGAAAAGGTATCGCCGGAGTTATTGCGTTGGCAGCGCTGCTCACGCCGATGTTGATGGGAGCCGCGCCAGAAGCGCCCGAAACCGAGGACGATGGCGGCTTCTATGTGGTTCACGTCGCCAGCGGCAAGAAGACCCACTCTTCCGATTTCGAAGCGCTCATTCCCGAGCCGAGTGAGCCCGAACCGGGGCAGGTGACTCCGTACCTCATCAACGCCCCCGTCGCATGGGCGTCCTGCTTCGGGCCCACGTACAACGCGACATACCCTCTTCGGTCATTCGCTTGGGTCCCCCAGGCGACTGACACGGTGTACCTGCAGTGTGGGCCGCACGACACGAAGTCCTACGGGTGGCATCACATCCAGAAAAACCACCAGGCCCAGTGGCAGACTCGCGCGGATAACGCCTCGGGAGTCCCAGGTGCAATCGCGTGGGACGACTTCATGGCCGACATCACGTCCCAGATTCTCGAGTGGCCTGATCGTTACACAGTCCAGTACTCAGGGAAGCGGTGCTACACGGCCCTCATTCAGATCTGGGACACCAAGGGAAACCTGAAGTACCAGTTCAACCCGACCGTTATCGTGTCTATGACCAACAACCGGGTGATAACCAGCTACCCGACGACCAATGAGGATTGCCGGAGGCAGGCAGCATGGCAGTGGTGATCGTCGAACTGGGTATCCCGTACACGGGATGGCCAATGAGAGTCGGCACTGACTACGAATTCGGCACCGGCATCGTCAGTCCGGACCTCGCCCGCGACCTCGAGGAATGGGCAAGGAAGTTCAACGTCGAATTCGATGAAGAGAAGGGCTGGTCTTCACCCGCCCTACAGGCCGCACATGCACGGTCAGGCCAAGAGTTGCGCGAACGGGTCCAGCAGGAGCTCGGCCCGAATTACTGCGTCGTACTCAGCGAGGATCCGGCTTAACCGCCAGCGACAGTACCTCACTACAAAGGCGCCAACCGAAGAGGGCGTGGGCACCAGGAGCCCACGCCCTCATCAGTTTCTCGTCGCTCGGGTATGCAGTCATGGGACTTCTAGCACTCGGAATCACCGCCGCTCGGTTCATCCTGGGCAGTCATCACCTTCGCCCTTACGCGAGTGGTAGTGGGGCGATCACGAACGGTCTCACAGTCTCCACGCATCCGCCGTGGCGTCCTCTCTGCTGTCGCACGCTGTACGCGGCTCTTCCGTGACGCGCAGTGCTCCCGCTCCTGCGGTCGGTCACGCTGTCTACCGGTGCGTCAACAGGTCCAAGCCGGGGGCGGAAGGTGCTCGCGCGCAGCTCGAGGTGCTGCACGATGGGGTGTGAGTGCCGGATCTGACGTTCGCGCCCGCGCACCAGGCACTCGACGCCATCAGGACTGCGTCCCGCACACCGCAGCGCCGGCACCGGACTCCCCGCCGTCTGCAGCGCCTTCACCTGCAGGATCGAGATCCGGGCTCGATCTTGGGAAGGCGCATCGTTTCTCCAGTCGTCGGCGGTCTTCACCAGGGATGTGTCGCGAGACGCCGATTCCTGACATCAGGTCGACGGATCGGCGATGCCGCGCCAGGTCTCGGCGCCCGCGGCGATGCGCCCCGAGCCGTCGAGGCGGGCGGCTGTCGATGCCGGCTTCCGCGTCGCCTGGTCGTGGATGAGCCGGGCGAACGCCTCGGAGAACCCGCCGCGGGGCAGGCGCTCGGTCACCGCCCGCAGGAGCGCGCCATCCCATCGCTCGGGGGCGGCGCCCGCGACGTCGAGGCTCGTCGCGACCTCGAGGAGGTGGCCCTCGGCGTCCTCTTCGGGGTCGACCTCGGTCCACATGTGGCGCTCGATGATCTCCCGCACGCGCGTCCGGCGCTGCTCCGGCCATCCCGCCCCCGCCGCGAACGCCCATCCGACCGCGCCGCCCGCGTCCTCGAAGGGGATGGCATGCGCGTCGAACGCGGGAGCCACGCCGAGATCGTGCAGCATCGTCGCGACGAAGAGCAGCTCGCGATCGTAGGCGAGACCGAGCTCGTCGCCCAGTGTCGACGCCCAGGCCCAGGAGCGCAGACAGTGGTTCGCGAGGTCGGGTGTCGACCACGCCTGGACGGTCTCGAGCGCGAGGCGCGCGGTGGGTGTGGGCGGCGCGAGCAGTGCGTCGATGTCGGTCATGCCCCCGACTCTCGCGCTCGCGACGTCTGCGCGCGAGGGCACGAGCCGCCACGTGCGCGCGGATTCCGGCCACTTGTGTCATCCTGTTGATACAAGCGTCGTATGTCGGAGAGCGGCCGGGAGGAAGCGCATGGATCGAATCGACGGACTCGGCATCGTCGACCTGCTCCGCGGTGCGCTGTCGTTGCCCATCGTCTCGGTCGTGCTCGCGGCCATCGTCGCCGGTCTCTTCCTCGTGCTCCGGTCGGGCGCCCCCGTTCGTGAGCGCTACCTCGCCGAACGACGCGTGCTCGGCTACGGGGCGCTCACGGTCGTGATCGTCACTGCGGCGGAGACGACGCTTCGCGATCATGTGCTTCCGCTCGCCGACGTCGCCGCGTGGTGGCACTATCCCGTTCCGCTCGTCACGTCAGCGCTCGTGCTCGTCGCCTCCCTCATCGTCATCCGGTCGGCACCCGCACCGTCCACGCCTGCCGGCCCGTCGGCGCGGCGTGCCTGGACGTCCTTCGGCTCGAAGGCACTGTTCGTGTCGGGCGGTGTCCTCACGGGCGTGCTGCTCGCGACGACGCTCGCCGCAGGGCTCGTGTCGACATCGGATGACCGGGGCCGCTACGTGCTGCTGGACCTGCCGGTCGCGAACACGCGGCAGGAGCCGTTGCGACCGTGGTTCTTCGGATGGACGTACGGCATCCCCGTGCTCATCGGGATGGCGCTGCTCGCGCTCGCGGTCTGGCTCGCGTTGCGCGAGAACGCGCTCCGGCCCTTCGCAGCCGACGACATCGGCGGACAGAGAGCGCAGCGCGCGCAGATCGGCACGGCGATGGGGCGGCTCGCGACGGGGGCGGTGCTCGTCGTGCTCGGCGGCGCATGGCGCTTCATCGGCGAGAGCGGCGGCCCTGCCACGCTCACGGTGGGTGACGATCCCGTCGTCTACGAGACGACGTGGCGTTGGAGCGAGTACGCGGTCATCGCGGGTGCGATCGCCCCGGTGCTCGAGATCATCGGCTTCGTCCTGCTGTTCTTCACGGCGCGGGTGCTGCCGGCGGCGTCGCATGTCGAGAAGCGCGCCACGGTGCCGGCGTGAGCGAGAGCGCGTCAGGAGCTCCCGGCGCTGCTCCCGTCTCGGCTGACGAGATCCATCGCCGGTTCCGGGGGCTCATCCGGTCGGGACTCCTCGGGGTCGGCGAGCGGCTGCCGACCGTGCGGCAGACGGCAGGTGATTTCGGGGTCGCGCCCGGCACCGCGGCGCGCGCGTATCGGAGGCTCGAGGAGGAGGGGCTCGTCGTGACGCGTACGGCCGCCGGCACCAGGGTCGCAGCGACAGCGGGCGCGCTGCCCGCGCCCGTCGTCCGCCGCATTCGCCAGCTCGTCGACGATGCCCGGTCAGCGCGGGTCGACCTGGACGAGCTCGTCGACGTGCTGCGACTCACCTGGAATCGCGTCGTCTGAGCGGAGCCCCGCGCTGCGGCTGGTGATCGTGGCGCAGGCCAAGCGAGCCGAGGCGAGGCGACCTGTCTCTTCCTCGCCACCCCTCGCGGTCGTCGAGCGAGCGGAGCGAGTCGGAACGTCGCGGGGTTCTCGCCCGCGCCCCCTGCTCCGGGTCGTTGAGCGAGCGGAGCGAGTCGAGACGTGGTGGGGTTCTCCGCCCGCACTCCTTTCCGGTCGTCGAGCGAGCGGAGCGAGTCGGAACGTCGCGAGGTTCCCGCCCGCGCCCCCTCCTCCGGGTCGTTGAGCGAGCGGAGCGAGACGGAACGGTGATCTCCCTCCCGCTCCGGCCGTTTCGTGACCTTTCCGTGACCTCGGCGGGGTCGGGATGGTCTCGTTCAGGTGTTCGAATGTCGGTGGCTGGTCTGATGATGGTTGTATGGCAGGACGGAAGCCGAGGTTCGCGGGAGGGTCGTCGTGGGAGGCGACCCCCGCGGAGGTGCGCACGATCGGGAACGTGCGCGACCTGATCCTGGAGCTGCGTGCCGACCGTGCCCGGCTCGATGGGCTGGAAGCGGGAGCGTTCGCTGCGGCCGCGCGGGTCGCGGAAGCGCAGACGGCGCGGTGCGGGGACGCGTCCGGGTACGGGTTCCCGTGGCGGTCCATCGCGTTGGAGCTCGCCACGGCCCTGCGTCTGTCTCCGGGTGAGGTGGAGGCGCGGTTGCGGCAGGATCTTGCCCTGACCGACCGGTTCCCTGTGGTGGCGGAGGCGTTGTGTCGTCAGGTGATCACGCGTCGTCAGGCGGACATCATCTGCGAACACGGGGAACGGTTGCCGGACGAGGTGGTGGAGGAGTACTCGCGTCGTGCGGTGGCGTATGCGGAGGACGCGACACCGGGGCAGGTGCGGGTGTTCGCGAAGGGCCTCGCGGCGGAACTCGACCCGGCACCCTTGCCTGAACGGCACCGGCGCGCCCTGGACCGGAGGGGCACGAGGGTGCGGGCTCTCGACGACGGCCTGGCGGAGTTCGTCCTCACCGACGACGCCGCGAAGATCACCGCGATCCAGGACCGCCTCACCACCATCGCCAAACCCATCGCCGCAGAGGAGAAGCGACTCGCCGCGGAAGAGAAGAAGCGGCGCGACGCGGCCGAGCGCCGCGGCGCCGCTGCTGGTGCTGCTGCGGGTGCGGGAGGGAATGCGGGTGCGGGAGGGAATGCGGGTGCGGGAGGGGGTGGGGCGGGTCGTGTGACGCGGAATGCGTTCGGGATGCGGGTCAACGGTGACGGTGTCGCGGTCGACGCGAACGGGTACGCCACCCACCCCCACGGCCCGGTGAACGGTGACCGGCGGACCATCCGTTCCACCATTCCGGGATGCTCGATGATGCGCGAGCACGTCGAGGTGTTCCACGACGGCACCTGGTACCCGCACGACCCCGCCCTGCCCCTCCACCCCACGCAGGAGCAGGTCGCCGCAGCCGTGGAGCGGGGGCGGGATGCCCGCACGCGGGATCACATCCGCGCGGACCTCGCCTCCGACCTCCTCCTCACCGGCACCCCCACCTCCCACACGATCGACGGGTCGACGGAGAAGGTCGCCGCGATCCGGGGGACGGTGGCGGTCACGATCGCCGCGACCACCCTCGCCGGCCTCGACGACCACCCCGCCCTCCTCGCCGGCTACGGGCCCATCCCCGCCGATATCGCCCGTCGTTTCGCGAAAGACGCCCCCGGGTGGGAGCGCCTGTTCCAGGACCCCGACACCGGTGCCCTCCACACGGTCGACCACTACACCCCGACCGCCGCGATCCGGCGGCTCATCGAGCTGCGCGACGGGACCTGCCGCGCCCCCGGCTGCCCCCAGCCTGCGTCACGGTGCGAGAAAGACCACACCCGGGAATGGGAACGAGGCGGCCCCACCTGCGCCGGCAACCTCTCCGCCCTCTGCAAAACCCACCACCAACTCCGACACCACACCCCGTGGCACATCCAACAACCCGAACCCGGCGTCATCGTCTGGACCAGCCCCCTCGGACACGAGTACGCCACCGCTCCACCCCCGCAGACCGCGCATACGGCAGCGCACGCACCGGCTCCGCCGAACCCGTGCATACCCGAGTGGGAATACTCGCCGATCACCCAAGCAGACCTCGACGACAACTGGCTGTGGGAGTACGAGAACGGCCTCACCGACCAACCCCCACCCGGATGGCACCCCGACCCCGGCCCTCGGCCATGGCAGGACGACCGAGACGTGCGCGCATTCTGACCACCCGACGACGACCTCGACCCCGGGAGCGACCCGACACGGGCACCGACGCCGAAGATGCCCCCGTCACCCCTGACCGCCTCTGATTGACTGGAGGGCATGACGAGCCTCGTCCCCGGTCTCTTCGGCTTCGCGATCGTCGGCGTCGTCATGGCGTTGCTGATCGGCCCGTCGCGCCGGGGTGATCTCGAACGGAACGGGCGCATCGGGATCCGCACCCGACACACGCTCGCCTCCGACGCCGCATGGGACGCCGGGCACCGTGCGGCGGTGCCCGGGATGGTCGGCACCCTCGCCTGCTGCGGCTCAGCGATCCTCGTCGGCGTCGTCCTGCTCATCGCGTTCGGCGACCGGTTGCCCGATCTCGCCGCGCTCGCGGTCGTGCTCGGCGGGTACGGTGCGGTCCTCCTCAGCGGCGTCCCGACCGTCCGAGCGGCGAACCGGGCCGCCCGCGCAGCGGGCTGACGTCGATTCTCCCCCTCCCAGCCGAACGACCCCGCCCAGCCGAACGACCCCGCCCAGCCGGACGCCGCCGACGCGCCGGCGCGACTGAGCTCACCCGTGCTCGACCGCGCCCTCCGCCTCCTCCAGCCGCGTGAACGTGCCGACCGGCTCGGCGTGCCCGTCGAACGCGACGAAGCGACCATCCGGCCCTTTCTCCACGAACCCCAGGAACTCTCCGTCGCGGTTCCCGACGTGCAGACCCGACTGAACCCGGCTCCAGGTGGTGTGCGTGACGTCGTCGGCGATGGTCATGGGGTGTCTCCTCGATGCTGCGGTGCGCGATCCTGCGCCGCTCCGTTGCGGACGCGTGCCATCGCACCCCACAGAACCTAGGGCGCCCCGCGGTCCCTCGCGACACCCTTGCCGCGATGCTCCCCGGATGATACGCAAGGGTGATGCTGCGGCTCCTCCTGCTCCGACACGCGAAGTCCGACTGGCCGCAGGGCGTCGGCGACGGCGACCGGCCGCTCACCGCCCGCGGCGAACGCGATGCGCGAGCCGTCGGCGAAGTGATCCTCGCCCGCGGGTTCACGCCGGATGCCGCGCTCGTCTCTCCCGCCCGCCGGACGCGCGAGACCTGGAGCCTCGCGAGTGCCGCATGGCCCGCCGCACCGGAGTCGTCCATCGTCGACGACGTCTACCTCGCCTCATCGCGGCGCCTGCTCCAGGTCGTCCGCGAGCACGGCGGCTCGGTCCGCACCCTTCTCCTCGTCGGCCACAACCCGGGCATCCACGATCTCGTCGACACCCTCGCCGCGCCCGACCAGCGCTCCCGCGTGCCCCTCGACTTTCCGACCGCGACCCTCGCCGTCCTCGACCTGCCCGTCGACCACTGGATCGACCTCGCACCGCAGACCGCGACGGTCACGGACGTGGTCTCCCGCGGCACCTGATGATCGCCGCCCCTGAGAACCGTCAGCGGACGACGCGCAGATTCTCCGACGCCCACGTGCCGAGCTGCGCGAGTACCGGAACGAGCGCCTCTCCGGCAGGAGTCAGCGCGTAGTCCACCGAGACGGGCGGCCCCGCGTGCACCTCGCGTGACACCAGGTCGACCCCCGCGAGCTCCGACAGGCGGTCGGACAGCACCGCGTCGCTGATCCCTGTCACTGCACGGCGCAGCGCCACGAACGACAGCGCCCCGCCGCTCAGAGCGTCGATGATCATCCCGTTCCATCGCTTGCCGAGCACCGAGAAGGCGAGCGAGATCGCGGCGTCGCACGCCGGTCCGCCATGCTCGATCTCCGCCACGACCCCATCCTACCTGTGCTACTGTCCCGATAGCCGCTCTCTTTTTCAGAGTGACTCATCGAACCTGACAGGAGACCCATGACCCTCTTCCGCCTGGATGCGAGCATCCTCCCCGCGACCTCCGCTAGCCGCGCGCTCGGCGACCTCGTCGAGGCCGAGTGGACCGCTGCCCATCCCGCCGACGCCATCGTGCGCCGCGACCTCGCCGCCGAGCCTGTCCCCGCGACCGCGTGGCAGGACGCCGTCACGGCGGGCTTCGTGCCCGAGGGCGACCGCACCGACGGCCACCGCGCCGCGCAGGCACTCGCCGCGACGTTCGCCGACGAGCTCGTCGACGCCGACGCCCTCCTCTTCACCGTGCCGCTCTACAACTACGGCGTCTCGCAGCACTTCAAGACGTGGTTCGACGTGGCCTACACCGACCCGCGCATCGACCCGCAGGGCACCGCGCTGCAGGGCAAGCCCGCCACCCTCGTCACGGTGCTCGGCGGCAACTACGCCCCCGGCACCCCGAAGGATGGATGGGACCACTCGACCGCGTGGCTCCGCCGCGTCCTCGAGGATGTCTGGGGTCTCGACCTCCGCGTCGTCGAGCGCCCGTTCACGCTCGTCGGCGTGAACCCCGCGCTCGACGCCTTCGCCGACGTGGCCGCCGACCTCCGCCGGACGGCCGAGGACGCGGCACGCACGGCGGGTCGCGAGCTCGCCGCGTCGCTCCAGGCGGCCTGACGGACCGAGGGGGCGGGACGCCCGCCCCCTCAGACCGTCCGCACCACGCGTGCGGGGTTGCCGACGGCGACGACGTCCGCTGGCAGGTCGCGCGTCACGACCGCGCCTGCGCCGACCACGGTGTTGTCGCCTATGGTCACGCCGGGGCAGACGATCACGCCGCCGCCCAGCCACACGTTGTCGCCGATCGTGATCGGCCGCGCGGCTTCGAGCTTGTCGCGCCGCGCCTCCGGCTCGATGGGATGAGTCGGCGTCAACAGCTGCACGTTCGGCCCGATCTGGCAATCGTCGCCGATCACGATCTCCGCGACGTCGAGCGCGGTGAGGCCGGCGTTGATGAAGGTCCGTGCGCCGATGCGGATGTTCGAGCCGTAGTCGACCGTGATCGGCGGGCGCACGAAGGCCTCGTCGCCGAGCGCGCCCAGCAGTTCCGCGAGCACGGCGCCCGCAAAATCGGAGTCGTCGAACGAGGCGCGTCGGTACTGCTCGGCGAGCCGCGCTCCGCGCCGCAGTCCCTCGGCGATGTCGGGGTCGTGGGCGATGTACAGGTCGCCCGCGCGCATGCGGTCGTGGTTGCTCCGGGTGTCTCCGGCGAAGTGGTCACGCATGTGTACGAGCGTACACATCACGATGGCGACGATCGGATGATCTCGAGTGCGAGCGCCGTCGCGGGAGCGGATGGCCTCCGGGCCACGACCGAGACGACCCACGCGGGCGCGTCGACGGGGAGCGCGAGCGTCGCGAGCTCGCGTGCCTCGGGCTTGGCCGCGACGTGCGCGGGCACGATGGCGACGCCCAGCCCGCGGCGCACGAGGTCGATGAGCGCGTGCACGTCGTTCACGGCGCATCGCACGCGGCGCTCGACGCCGCGCGCCCCGCAGACCGCGTCGTTGAGCGAGCGGATGGCCCACGACTCCGGGAAGTCCACGAAGTCCGCGCCGTCGAGCGCGCGCCATCCGACCTCACGCTCCTGAGCGAGCGGATGGCCGTGCGGGGCGAGCAGGACGAGCGGGAGCCGGCCCAGCTCGACGGCGTGCAGTGCGCCCGCGTGCTCCGTCGCAGCGACGAAGGCGAGATCGAGCTGGTCGTCGCGCGTGCGCGTCACGAGATCGTGCGAGCCCGCCTGCGTGAACTCGAGGTCGACGAGCGGATGGCGCCGGTGCACCTGCTCGAGCAGGCCGTGCACGTCGACGACTCCCAGGCATTGCTCCGTTCCGATCCGCAGCCTCCCGGTGAGCTCCGCGCTCGCGCGCGTCACGGCGTCGCGCGCCGACGCCGCCTGCGCGAGCATCGTGCGCGCGTGGGGGAGGAGCGCCCGCCCGGCCGCCGTCGCCTCCACGCCGCGTGTCGACCGCGTGAAGAGCGCGGTGCCGAGCTCCTCCTCCAGCCCGCGGATGGCGGCCGACAGCCCCGACTGAGAGATGCCGCACACGGCCGCCGCGCGCGTGAACTGCCGCTCGTCCGCGAGGGCGACGAGGTACTCCATCTGCCGCAGATCCATTCATCACTCCCGCTTCTGAAGCTCATGAGCGCCAGTTGTTGGATTTCTGCCGGCGCGCTCCCTATCGTAGGAGCGCGCCGGCGACGCCGCCGGCCGGAGAGGACACCATGAAGACCGTCGCCCTGGGCACCCTCCAGGCTCCTGCCGTCGTCGCAGGCCTCATGCGCATCGCCGACAAGAGCGACGCCGAGATCCGCGAGCTCGTCGACACCGCCCGCGGCGCGGGCATCGACTTCTTCGACCATGCCGACATCTACGGCGGCGAGCTGCACCGCTGCGAGCGGCGCTTCGCCGAGGCCCTGCGCCTGACGCCGTCGGAGCGCGCCGAGCTCACCATCCAGACGAAGTGCGGCATCGTGCCGGGTGCGGACGGCCCCCACTTCGACTTCTCCCATGCCCACATCGTCGAATCGGTCGAGGGCTCGCTCCGCGCGCTCGACACCGACTACATCGACGTGCTCCTCCTGCACCGACCCGACGCGCTCGTCGAACCCGACGAGGTCGCCCGCGCGTTCGACGAGCTCGAGACCGCCGGCAAGGTGCGTGCCTTCGGCGTCTCGAACCACACCCCGCGCCAGATCGACCTGCTCAAGACCGCCGTGCGCCAGCCGCTCGTCGCGAACCAGCTGCAGCTGTCGATCACCCACGCGCCGATCATCACGCAGGGCATCGCCGCGAACATGCAGGGACTCGAGCAGTCGGCCGTGCTCGACGGGGGCGGCATCGTCGAGTACAGCCGCCTCAACGGCATGACCATCCAGGCGTGGTCGCCGTTCCAGTCCGGCTTCTTCACGGGCGTCTTCCTCGGATCCCCTGAGTTCCCCGAGCTCAACGCCGTCATCGACCGCCTCGCCGCGCAGTACGGCGTCGAGCCGATCGCCATCGCGACGGCGTGGATCACCCGGCACCCCGCCGGGATGCAGGTCGTCCTGGGCACGACGACGCCCGCGCGCGTCGCGGCCGCCGCGGCCGGCGCCGACGTCGAGCTCTCGCGCGCCGAGTGGTACGAGCTCGTCCGCGCGGCAGGGCACCGCGTGCCCTGACCCGCCTCAGCCCGAGACTCGGCCGGTGGCCATCCGCACCGACCGATCGGCGAGCGCGGCGACGTCGTCGGGATCGTGGCTCACGAGCACGGCCGTGCGGCCCCCGAGCGCACGCGCGAGCAGCGCGCGCAGCTCGGGGGCCGCGTCGACGTCGAGCGCCGCCATCGGCTCGTCGAGGAGGAGCACGGCCGGCTCCGCCGCGAGCGCGCGGGCGAGGGCGACGCGCTGCGCCTGGCCGCCCGAGAGATCGGAGGCGCGGCGCTCCGCCAGCGCCCGCACCCCCGTCTCGACGAGCCACCGCTCGGCCGCATCGCGAGCCGCGGCACGCGACAGGCCGGATGCCCGCGGGGCGAACGCGACGTTGTCACGCACCGAGAGATGCGGGAAGAGCAGCGTCTGCTGCGCCATGAGCACGATGCCCCGGCGATGCGGCGGCACCCACCTCCGCGGGCCGGCGAGCTCGACGCCGTCGAGCACGACCGTCCCGGCGTCTGGACGGAGGAGCCCCGCCGCCACGGCGAGCAGCGTCGACTTGCCCGCCCCGTTCGGGCCGACCACCGCGACCGTCTCGCCGTGCGCGACGCGGAGATCGACGTCGACCCCCCGTGCATCCACCCGCGCCCGGATCCCGAGGAAGGCGCCGCCGCCATCCGCCGACGTCACGTCGCCACCCGTCGCGGGCGGTACGCGAGCACGACGCCCACGACGGCGAGCACGATGAGCACGAGTGAGAGCGCGACGGCCGACGCGCTGTCGCTCTCGCGCACGAGGTACACCTGCAGAGGCAGGGTGCGCGTCACACCCTGCAGGCTGCCGGCGAAGGCGAGCGTCGCTCCGAACTCGCCGAGCGCGCGCGAGAACGACAGGATGGCGCCCGACAGGATCCCGGGGGCGATGAGCGGGAGCGTCACGCGCCACAGCACCCGCCCCGGCGACGCCCCGAGCGTCGCGGCGACGGCTCCGTAGCGCGTGCCCGCCGACCGCAGCGCCCCCTCGACGCTCATGACGAGGAAGGGCAGCGCGACGAACGTCTGCGCCATGACGACGGCGACCTCGGTGAACGGGATCTGCACGCCGAACGGCGTGAGCGCCTGGCCGACGAGCCCGCGCCGTCCGAACGCGTACAGCAGTGCGATGCCGCCCACGACGGGCGGCAGCACGAGCGGCACGAGCACGAGCGCGCGCACGACCTGCAGACCGGGGAAGCGCGCCCGTGCGAAGACGGTCGCGAGCGGGATGCCGATGACGAGGCACAGCACCGTCGACACGAGCGCCGTCCGCACGCTCAGCCCGAGCGCGTCGAGCGCGGCCTCGCTCGTCAGCAGCCCCCAGAACCCGCCCCAGTCGGCCCGGACGACGAGCGCCGCGAGCGGGACGAGGAGGAACGCGAACCCCGCCGCCGCCGGGATCCAGACCCATCGCGGCAGGTCGGTCGTCACCGTGGTGCGGGTGCGAGCGGCGTGAGCCATGGGCTACTCCGCCGACAGGAAGCCGGCGTCCGTCAGCGCTCCCTGCGCCTCGTCGCCGAGCACGAAGTCGACGAACTCCTGCGCGAGTGCGGCGTCGTCCGCGCCTGAGAGCGCCGCGATCGGGTAGTCGTTCAGTGCCTCGTCCGCCTCGTCGAAGGGGATGCCCTCGGCGGCGTCGCCGGCGCTGCGCACGTCGGTCGCGTAGACGAGCCCGGCATCCGCCTCGCCCGACGTCACCTTGCCGAGCACATCGGTCACGGCGTTCTCCTCGCTCACGGGAGTGAGGACGACGCCCGTCGCCTCCTCGACGGCGGCGGTGGCGGCGCCGCAGGGCACCTCGACGGCGCACACGACGAGCACGACGTCGGGGGAGGCGAGGTCGGCGAAGCCCTCGATGCCGGCCGGGTTGCCGGCGGGGACGGCGATCTCCAGCACGTTGCGGGCGAACAGCTCGGGATCGCCGGCCGTGAGACCCGCATCGACCACCTGCTCCATGGTGGTCGTGTTCGCCGCGGCGAAGACGCCGGCGGGCGCGCCCTCGACGATCTGCGTCGCGAGCCCCGACGACCCGTCGAAGTTCAGCTGCACCCTCACGCCGGGGTGATCCGCCTCGAAGGTCTCGGCCAGCTCCGTGAACGTGCCGGTCAGCGATGCCGCGGCGAACACCTGCAGCTCGCGCTCGGCCGCCGTCGACGGTGCCGCGGCGGGGGCGCCCGCGCATCCGGTCGCGACGAGGGCGGCGAGCAGGGCGGCGGGGGCGAGGATGGTGCGGCGCATGGGGGGCTCCGAATCGGGGGAGGGCGGTCAGGGGGTCTCGACGAGCACGGTCGTCGCCTTCACGACGGCGACCGCCACCGAGCCCGGGGCCAACCCGAGCTCGCGGACGGCCTCCGTGCTCATGAGCGAGACGACGCGGTGCGGGCCGCACTGCATCTCGACCTGGCTCATGACGGTGTCGCTCGTCACGGCGGTGACGAGCCCGACGAAGCGGTTGCGCGCCGAGGTGGCGCCCGTCGTCGGGTCCTCGGGGAGCTCGGCCTGTCTGCGGGCGAGCTCGGCGAGCTCCAGCCCGTCGACCGCCTTGCGTCCTGCCGCGTCGGCGTGCGCGGTCAGCGTGCCGCCCTCCACCCAGCGGCGGACGGTGTCGTCGCTCACGCCGAGGAAGCGCGCAGCGTCGCGGATGCGGATGACGGACATGGCGACTCCCAACGCGTATGCGGCTAGGTGATCACAATAGTTCCGCATCTGCGTTACGCACAGGCGTCCCGCCGCTTCTCCAGGCGCCATGGCTACGCTCGCAGCATGCGTCGTCCCGCCCTCGCCGTCGTCCTCGCCCTCCTGACCGCGTCCTCGCTCGCGGGCTGCGCGCAGGCGACCCAGGCCGCGGGCGAGGCCCTCGGCATCCCCGTGGCGGAGCTGTGCGCGACGGCCGACGACGCGTACGCGCAGTACCAGGCGCTCCTCGAGCAGGGCGCGACGACCGAGGAGCAGCTCTCCGCGGGGCGCGACGACCTCGTCGCCACGCTCGAGGGGCTCGCCGACGACCTCGGCGGCCAGGTGGGCGACCTCGTGCGCGCGAACGCCGAGCAGCTGGCGCAGACGAGCGACCTCCGCGCGCCCGAGACGATCGAGGCCGTCGAGCAGGCCAAGAGCTCGGTCGACGCGCTCTGCGGCTGAGCCGCCCTAGGATCGAGCCGGGGGCGTCCGCTCGGGACGCCGCCGGATGGAGGTGCGCATGAGCGCGGACGTGACGTGGGTCCTCGTCGACGGAGAGAACATCGACGCGACGCTCGGCACGTCGATCATCGGCCGCCGGCCCCTCCCCGAGGAGCGCCCGCGCTGGGACCGCCTCATCTCGTTCGCCGCGCGGCAATGGAACAAGACCGCGCGCGGCGTCTTCTTCATCAACGCCACGACCGTGCTGCCGCAGAGCTTCGTGCAGGCGCTCAAGGCGATGGACTACGAGGTCGTGCTGCTCTCGGGCGGGCCCGACGACAAGGTCGTCGACATCGCCATCCAGCGCACGCTGCGCGCCCTCGCCGCGCGCGAGGCCGACGTCATGCTCGTGAGCCACGACGGCGACTTCCTCGAAGACCTGAGCGCGCTCACGACGGACGGCCGTCGCGTCGGCATCGTCTCGTTCTCCGAGTTCCGCAACGCCGGCTACGCCTCCGTCCCCGGACTCGAGAAGTTCGACCTGGAGTTCGACGCCGCCGTCTTCGACGCGCGGCTGCCGCGCATGCGCGTCGTGCCGATCGAGGAGTTCGACCCGACGACCTTCCTCGACGCGTGACGGCCTACTTCGAGCGCCTCGACGCGCACCGCTACCGGGCGACCCCGGCGGTCGGAGGCGGCTGGAACCCCGCGGAGCAGCACGTCGCGCCATCGCTCGGACTGCTCGTGCACGCGGTCGAGCGCGAGCTCGCGCGCCGCGGATCCGCGGGTGTGCGACTCGCGCGGCTGAGCTTCGACATCCTCGGCCCGTACGCGATCGGCGACGTCGAGATCGCGGTCACGACCATCCGCCCCGGCCGAACGATCGAGCTCGTCGAGGCGACGCTCGCGCACGGAGGGCGCACCGCGATCGTGCTGCGCGCGTGGCTCATGCAGACGAGCGACACGTCGGCGATCGCGGGAGCAGACCACCTCCCGCTGCCTCCGCTCGAGGGGCTCGAGGCGTGGGAGCCGTCGTCGATCTGGGCGGGCGAGTTCGTGCGCACGGTCGACGTGCGGCGCGAGCACATCGCGCCCGGGCGCTCGCGCTTCTGGCTGCGGCCGCGGCTCGCGCTCGTGGCGGACGAGGAGGCGAGCGACACGGCGCGGCTCATCGGCGTGATCGACGTCGCCAACGGGGTGACGCCGCGCGCTCACCCGCAGGAGCTCGCCTTCCCGAACCTCGACGTCACGGTGCACCTCATCGACGACCCCGTCGGCGAATGGATCGGATGCGACACGGTCGTCGGCTTCGGCCGCACGGGCACCGGCCTCACGCACACCGTGCTGCACGACCGCCGCGGTCCCGTGGGGACGTCGGATCAGATCCTCACGCTGCGGGCCCGCTAGGTATCACTCAGGCGCGCGAGTGGGGGGAAACGCCCGCTTTCCCGCCGGCGGAGCGGCCGAGACCGCCCACGCGCTGCCGCGCGTCAGTCGGGGATGACCGGGATGGCCCCCGTCAGCGCGGGGGCCTCCGCCGTGCGCCGGGCGGCGAGAGCCGTGCCGACGCTCGCCGCGACGACGAGCGCCACGGCGGCGATCCGCAGCGGGCTCATCGCCTGAGACAGCAGCAGCCATCCCGCGAGCGCGGCGATCACGGGCTCGAGGCTCAGCAGCACGCCGAACACGCGCTGCGGCAGCCGGCGCAGCGCGAGCAGCTCGAGGACGTACGGCACGACGGACGCGAGCACGGCCGTCCCGATCGCGAGAGCGAGGAGGCCGGGGTCGAGCGCCACATCGGCGACGGCGGGGACGCCGAACGGCAGCAGCGCGACCGAGGCGACGACGAGCGCCATGGCGAGCCCGCCGAGCCCCGGCACGAGCCGGCCGACGCGGGCGCTGGTGCGGATGTAGAGGGCCCAGAACGCCGCCGCGACGAGCGCGAACACGACGCCGAGGGGGTCGAGCGCGTCGGCGCCGACGGCGCTGTCGACGCCGAGCAGGGCCATTCCGGCGAGCGCGACGCCGACCCAGGCGAAATCGGAGCCGCGCCGCGTGAGGCAGGCCGCCAGCACGAGCGGCCCGAGGAACTCGATGGCGACCGCCGTGCCGAGCGGGATGCGCTCGAGCGCCGCGTAGAAGAACCCGTTCATGGCGCCCAGCGCGAGACCGAATCCGACGACGGCGAGCCACTGCGTCCGGGTCCACCTGCCGAGGCGCGGGCGCACGGCCACGACGAGGATGAGCGCCGCGATCGTGAGGCGCAGGGCCGTGACGCCCCACGAGCCGAGCGCCGGGAACAGCTGGATGGCGAGCGCCGCTCCGAACTGCAGCGAGACGCACGAGCCGATGATGAGGGCGACGGAGCCGCCCACGCCGGAGCGGGCACGGGTCGCGGACGTCATGACACCAGTCTCGCGCGCCGCGTATCGTCAATCCAGCAACGCTTTCTGACGAGAACACATAAGGAGAACTGATGCTCAGTGTGCCGCGTCTGCGCCTGCTCAGCGAGCTGGGGCGCCGTGCGACGATCGCGGAGACGGCGCGGGCCCTCGCGTTCACGCCGTCGGCCGTGTCGCAGCAGCTCGCCCTGCTCGAGCGGGAGACCGGTGTCGCCCTCCTCGAGCGCACGGGGCGCACGGTGCGCCTGACGGGGGATGCCCGCGCCCTCGTCGCGCATGCGGAGGCCGCGTTCGCGCGGCTCGAGGAGGCAGAGGCGGAGCTCGCCGCCGGCCAGCGCGTGCTGCGCGGACGCCTGCACGTCGCGTCCTTCCAGAGCGTCGTGCTGGCGCTCGCCCCCGCGGCCCTCGACCTCCTCGCCGACCGTCATCCCGAGCTCTCCGTCGACATCACCCAGCGCGATCACGGGCCCGCCTACGACGGGCTGCTGTCGCACGAGTTCGACCTGATCCTCGGAGAGGAGTACCCCGGCATCCCCGAGCGGGTGCTCGACGGCGTCGACCGCGCCGATCTGCTCGCCGACCCGCTGTGCCTCGTCATCCCTCCCGGCGGGGTGATCGGCACCCGCCCACGGCGTCTCCGCGACCTCGCGGAAGCGCCGTGGGCGCTCGACCCCGACGACACGCCGACGGGGCTGTGGGGCCGCTCGGTCTGCCGGCGCGCCGGTTTCGAACCGCGCGTGCGCTTCGAGAGCCCCGACCCGCTCCTGCACGCGCATCTCGTCCGCACGGGCCACGCCGTCGCGTTCATCCCCGCCCTGCTCGCCTCGCCGCACCTCGACGGGCTCCCGCTCGCGAGCCTGCCGGGCGGCCCGCACCGGATGCTCTACACGGCCGTGCGGTCGGGCCGCGCGGGCCATCCCGCCGTTCGCGCGTTCCGCACGGCGCTCGCCGATGCGCTCGCGGCGCAGCGCCCCGCCGAGCCCGCGTGGAGCATCGCGCTCGAGGCGTGAGCGGCCGCGCGATGATGGACGCGTGAGCCTCCGCATCGCCCTCGTCCACCTGCGCACCTCCCGCCCGCACGCGCCGGGCTTCCAGGCCGACCTCGACGCCCTCAACGCGGGCGCGCTCGCGGCCGTCGACGCGCTCGGAGGCGACGCCGACCTCATCGCCGCGTCCGAGCGACCGCTGGGCGATGTGCTCGACGCGGTGCGCGCCGCCGACGCGATCGTGCTGCTCGGCGGCGAGGACGTCGACCCCGCGCGATACGGCGGCGCCGTCGACTACCCCGGGTCGGGGCATCACGAGCCGGCGTCGGATGAGGCGCACATCGCGATCGTGCACGACGCGCTGCGCACCGGCACGCCCCTGCTCGGCATCTGCCGCGGTGCGCAGGTGCTCAACGTCGCGCTCGGCGGCACGCTCGTGCAGGACCACGACGGGCACCGCGGCGTTCCGGGCGCCGACCCCTATGTGACGACCGCGCTCGTTCACGAGGGCCCGCTCGCCGGCGTCGCGGCGGGAGAGGTGCTGTGCACGCACCATCAGTCGATCGGCCGGGTCGGCGACGGCCTGCGTGTGGTCGCGCGCGCGTCCGACGGGATCGTCGAGGCGGTCGTCCACGAGTCGGCGCCGATCACCGGCGTGCAGTGGCACCCCGAGCATCCGGCGGTCGCCGTCGCGCAGCTCGTGCCGCTGCTTCAGCGGCTGGAGCTGCAGCGGCCCGCTTCCGGTCGGTGAGCGACGACCGGGATCAGCGCAGCAGGCGCGCCTCGGTCACGACCGGAGCGGGGCGCCCCGGCACGGGGGCGAGCGACAGCCGCGCACCCGCGGCGGGCGGGGCGATGACGAACTCGAGCACCCCCTCACCGGGGGCGACGTCGGCCTCCGCGACGAGCGCGTCGCCCAGACGGATGGCGAGCGCTGCGCCGCCCTCCGAGCGCACACCGACCCGCAGCTTCCGCGACTGCCACGCCGGATCGTTCAGCACGACCGTCACCCCCGAGCCGAGCGTGCGCCCGTGCGCGTCGCCGTCGCTCCAGACCGCGGAGCCGTCGCCCGCGAACCTGTGATCCGACTCGGGCTGCTGCTCGCCGAACGCGACGACGTCGACCGTGGCGGCATCCAGTGCGAGATGCGCGTCCTGTGCCTCGAGCGCCTCCCGCCGCCCCGGCTCGTCGACGGGCCAGTAGATCGTGTACCGGCTGTCGTGGATGCCGGCGAACGGCTCCAGCACCACGTCGCCATCCGACGTCGCGAGCCGCCATCGCAGCGGGCCGTCCGCCGAGACGCCGCCCGCGCCGTCCGCCACGAGGGGGAGATCGGCGAAGGGCCGCAGCGGCCCGGCCGCGATGTGCCCCATCCGGCCGCCGTCGGCACGCAGGCCGACGAGCTCGCCCGAGTCATCACGCGCGGCCAGCACGAGCGGCCCCGCGAGATGCGCCTGCCATGGCGACCCGTCGGGCAGCCGCTCCGTGCGCACCGCGATCGGCACGCCGAACGTCAGCTCGTCGCCATCCGACCACGTGCGCTCGACGATCACGGCGCCGTCGACGGCCGCGGCCTCGACCGGCTCGCCGTCCACGCGGAGGTCGTCGAGCGCCCCCGCCCACGACGGCACCCGCAGCCGCAACGCGAACGAGCGGGGCGCCCCGGCAGCGACGGCGACCGACACCCGGCCGTCCGCGGGGAACGCCGTCGTCATCCGCAGTCGCGCACCGAACGCAGGGGCGTCGAGCTCGGCCGGCGCGAAGAGGTTGACGGCGAGCGCCCCGTCCTCGACGCCGAAGATCCACTCCCCGTAGCGCGCCTGCATCTCCATGCCCGTCCCGACGCAGCACCAGAACCCCTCATGCGGCTGCGAGTACACGCGGTAGTGGCGCGGCCGCATCGAGGTGAAGTAGACGAAGCCGCCGTCCGGATGCTGCGCCGACAGTACGTGGTTGAACAGCGCGCGCTCGGCGTAGTCGAGCAGCTCGGGTCGCGGCCGCCCCTCGGCGAGCGCGCGCGTGAGCTTGAGCATGTTGTAGGTGTTGCACGTCTCCGGACCCTCGCGATCCTCGATCATCGGCGCGAAGTCGGCGGGGTCGTGGAAGTGCTCGCGCACGCTGTTGCCGCCGATCGCGACGCTGCGCCTCTCCACGACCGTGCGCCAGAAGACGTCGGCGGCGGCGATCTGCTCGGCGTCGTGCGTCGCCGCGTAGCCGACGGCCTTCGGGATCTGCGTGTTCGCGTGGCGCCCCGTGAGGTCGTCTCGGCCCCCGCGCAGGGGATCGAGGATGGCGCGGTGCGCGAACCGCAGCGCCTCGGCAGCGAGATCGTCCCGGCCCGTGAGCGCCGCGAGCTCCGCGAACACCTCGTTCATGCCGCCGAACTCGGTGTCGAGCATGGCCTCGAAGGCGTCGTCGTCCATCCCCCGCGAGATCGCGAGCCACCAGTCCGCGAGCCGCACGGCCATCCGCAGCGCCCGTGTGTCGCCCGCGACGACGTGCGCATCGACGAGCCCCTGGAACGTCTTGTGCAGGTTGTACCAGGGCACCCAGTGCGTGCTCGCGCCGAGCGAGCGCGCGGCGGCGACCCCGCCGTCGGCGAGCGCCTCGAAGAGCGCCGCCCCACCGGGCACGCCGCCGAGCCATCCCGTGCCGACCGCGTCCTGTGCGCGCTCGAGCACGTCGAGCGCCGCCGTCAGGCGCTGCAGCGGCTCGGGATCCCCTGTCGCGGCGTGCAGGTGCGCGAGCGCCGACAGCCAGTGCCCAAGCGTGTGGCCGTCGAGGCCCGAGTCCTCCCAGTTGCCGTAGGGCGGGGCGTCGGGCGCGAGCCCGGCCTCGCGCAGGAACGGCGCGAGCAGCCGATCCGCATCGAGAGACAGCACGTACGCGAGGTCGGTGCGGATGGCCGCGGCGAACGGGCCGTCGGTCACGCGCACGGCGTCGGCGGGGAAGAACTTCATCGTGGCTCCCGGGGTGTGGGCGGGTCGCGACCGAGTGTATGGTTCAGCGTTGTCAATCACAAACCCTCCGTGCACGCAATACGCTGAGCGGATGGCGGTGACGATGGCGGATGTGGCGCGCGCCGCCGGCGTCTCCGTGAAGACCGTCTCCCGCGTCGTCAACCGCGAGCCGCACACGCGCGCCGAGGTTGTCGAGCGCGTCACGCACGCGATCGCGGAGCTCGGCTGGGTGCCCAACGGCGGGGCCCGCGCCATGCGCACCGGCCGGACCGGTCGCATCGCGATCGGCGTGACGGCGCTCGACGGGCCGACGACGGCCATGCTCGCCGAGGCCCTCGTCGCCGAGGCGGGACGCCGCGGCCTCGCGGTCTCGCTCGAGCCGACGCACGGCGACCCGGCGCGGGCCGCGCGCATCCTCGCCTCCTGCGGGGTCCTCCATGACGGCGTGCTGCTGCTGGGCGACGCGGGGGCGGGTGCCGACTCCGCGTCCGCGACCGGGCCCGTCGTCGCGGTGCAGGGAGGGCGAGGGGGCGCCGACGAGGTCGGCTCCGACCTCGCCGGCGCCGCGGGGGTGCTCGTGCGCCACCTCGCCAACATGCGCCGTCGAGCCGTGGTTCTCGTCGGCGTCGCGCACGACGCCGCGCGCCCGAGTCTCGTCGCCGAGGCCCTGCGCCTCATGGAGAGCGCACCCCTCGCCGTGATCGACGTGCCGGCCTCGACCCGCGAGGCCGGGGAGTATGCCGCTGAGACCATCCTCGGCGACCACCCCGACGCCGACGCCGTCCTGTGCGAGAGTGACGAGGTGGCCCTCGGCCTGCTGTCGGCGCTCGCCCGCCGCGGCGTCCCCCTGCCGGGGCGCGTCGCGATCACGGGGTTCGGCGGCACCGACGACGCGCAGTACACGACGCCGAGCCTCACGACCGTCGATCCGGGCTACGGCGCCCTCGCCCGCGCCGCGCTCGATGCGCTCGACGCGCGGCTCGCGGGCGGGCCGCCGCAGCCGCGCCGTGTGCTGCCGGTCGAGCTCGTGCGCAGGGAGTCGACTCTCGGGGCGGTGATCGGATGACCCGCGTCACGCTCGCCGACGTCGCCCGCGAGGCGGGGTGCTCCGCGAAGACCGTGTCGAACGTCGTGCTCGGGCGAGCGGGAGCCTCCGCCGAGACGAGGGCGCGCGTGCTCGACGCCGTCTCCCGGCTGGGCTACGTCGGCGACCCCGCCGGGAGGCAGCTCGCATCCGGACGCACGGGGCGGGTCGCGATCGTCGTCCCCCGTCTCTACCAGCCCTACTTCGCGGAGACCGCCGAGCGGCTCGTGCTCGAGATCGAGGGCCGCGGCATGACCTCGACCCTCGTCGTCGCCCACGATCTCGAGACCGAGCTGCGCGCCGTGACGGCGGCGCGCGACGTCGACGGCGTGATCCTCTGCCCGCACGCCGTGACGGACGAGATGCTCGACGTCACGCCTCCGAACCGGCCCACCGTGCAGCTCGGGGCGTCCGCATCGCGGCACTTCGACCGCGTGGTGATGGGCGAGTACGAGGGCTTCCGCCGCCTCGCGGAGCACCTCCTCGCCCAGGGGAGACGTCGGATCGCGCTCATCTGGTCGGGGGAGGAGGGCTCGGCGCCCCGTGGGCCGCGGTTCGACGGCTACCGCGACGCGCTCGCGGACGCCGGCATCCGGCACGCCCCCGAGCTCGTCGCGTTCGGCTCGGACTGGGACAGGCGGGCGTCGGGGTTCGAGGCCATGACGGCGCTCCTCGCCACGGGGCGCCGATTCGACGCCGCCCTCTGCGTCAACGACGCCATGGCGATCGGCGCCATGCGCGTGCTCCGCACACGCGGCGTGCGGGTGCCCGACGACGTCGCGGTGACGGGGTTCGACGACACCGTCGAGGGCGCGTTCCTCGTGCCGGCCCTCACCTCGGCGAGCCCGCGAGGCGACGAGATGGTGGAGGCGGCCGTGCGGATGCTCGTCGACCGGATCGAGGGCTACGACGGGCCGCTCCGCGAGGTGCAGACGGGCGCCGACCTCGTCGTCCGCGCCTCCGCCTGATCGCGCTGAGGGCGGCGGGCTCCGGGGGACCGCTCCCCGGTGAGCGCTCACATCCATTCCTGTCTTGTCGTTGACAACGTTGAATCTGTCTCCCTATGCTGACCGGCGGGGCGGCCGACGGCCGCCCCCTGCACCCGATCGAGGAGGATTCCGTGCACCTGAGTGCTTTCCGCAGCCCATCCCGGCGGCGCCGGGCCATCGCGACGGCGGGCGCCGTCGTCGCCGTCTCGTCGCTCGCGCTCACCGCGTGCTCGGCCGGCGACGGCGGCGGCTCCGACGACGGCGCCCTGCAGATCCTCGTCATCAAGCACCCGCTCACGCAGGAGATGTCGAAGATGCAGTGGGCGGCCGACCTCGAGGAGCAGCTCGGCGTCGACATCGAATGGCAGGAGGTGTCTGCCGACTGGGATCAGAAGAAGTCGGCCATCCTCGCCTCCGGCGACATCCCCGACCTCATCGTCGGGACGAACGCCATCACCGACTCCGACCTCGCGACCTACGGCACGCTGTTCGAGGACCTCTCCGCCCACCTCGACGACCTGCCGAACGTCCAGGGGATGTTCGAGGCGCAGCCGCTCCTGCAGGACATGGCGACGCAGTCGGGCGGCGAGATCTACAGCGTGCCCGGCTACAAGCGCTTCTGGCCGGAGACGGTCATCCACCAGTACATCAACCAGCAGTGGCTCGACGAGCTCGGCCTCGAGATGCCGACGACGTGGGACGAGCTCTTCGACGTCCTCGTCGCGTTCCGCGACGAGGACGCGAACGGCGACGGCGACCCGTCCGACGAGATCCCGTGGGACTGGAGCGCCGTCGGCACGGGCGGCTTCGGCTACTTCCAGCCCTCCGTGCTCCTCGGCAGCCTCGGCCTCCCGATCTCGAGCGGCGGCGGCGCCGGCTACTTCCTCGAGGACGGCGAGGTGGGCAACTTCCTCGTCGACGACCGCTACCGGCAGATGGTGGAGTTCCTCCACCGCGCCTACGCGGAGGGCCTCATCTCGCAGGAGGTCATGACGCACGACTACTCGGCGTACCAGTCCACGGCACGCGGCGACGGCGACACCGCCGCCGTCGGCTTCAGCTGGGGATGGACGGCGTCCGACCGGTTCGGCGCGCAGCTGGCCCCGCAGTACGCCGCGATGGCGCCGCTGCTCGCGGAGGAGGGGCAGTCCGAGCCCGTCGCCTGGAGCTACGACGGGTACGGCGAGAACTTCCCCGCGAACCAGATCGCGATGTCGGCGAGCTCCGACAACAAGGAGGCGGCGCTCGCCGCGATCGACGCGTTCTACGACCAGGACATGTCGATCCAGGTGCTGTTCGGCGACTTCGGCACGAACGTCGAGAAGGTCGACGACACGACGTACCGCGTGCTGCCGCCGGCCGACGGCACGAGCGACCCGTCGACGTGGAAGTGGACGTCGTCGCTCGCCGACAACGGCCCCATGTGGATCCGCGACGACATCGAGGTGGAGCTGCCCACCGACCTGCAGGAGGCCCGTGACCAGACGGTGCCGCTCGAGGACGCCCTCGCGAACATGGACCTCGAGGAGGACGTCTACCCGACGCAGTTCATCAAGATGAGCGCGGAGGACCTCAACACGATCTCCCTCAACAACACGACCATCCTCAACCTCACGCAGACGAAGTTCGCGGAGTGGGTCACGCAGGGCGGGATCGAGGACCAGTGGGACGACTACGTCGCGCAGGTCGAGGGCGCCGGTCTCGTGCAGAACATCGAGATCCACCAGTCGTACTACGACGACTTCATCGCCGGATGACCACGACGCGCATCGTGACGACCCTGCCGCCGGAGGGCGGCAGGGTCCGTCGGCTCCCGTGGATCCCGAGGCGGTCGCGTCTGAACACGGCGCGCACGTGGCAGCTGTGGCTCATGCTGCTGCCCGCCATCGGGTTCACGGCGCTCTTCGCCTACGTGCCGATGTACGGCATCCAGCTCGCGTTCCGCGAGTTCGACTTCGCGAAGGGCCTCACGGGCGGCGACTGGGTGGGGCTGAAGTACTTCATCCAGTTCTTCGAGAGCCCCATGTTCTGGACGCTCATGCGGAACACGGTCGTCATCAGCCTGACGACCCTCGTCGTCGGCTTCCTCGCGCCCATCGGCCTCGCGCTCGTCATCAACCAGATCGCGCGCGACCGCAGCAAGCGGTTCATGCAGACGGTCACCTACATGCCGCACTTCATCTCGATCGTCGTGATCGTCGGGATGCTGCAGGTGTTCCTCTCGCCCACGACGGGCATCATCACCCGGTTCCTCGGGCTCTTCGGCGTCGAGGACGCCAACTTCCTCGGCGACCCGAACGCGTTCGTGCCGGTCTACGTCATCTCCGAGGTGTGGCAGCACTGCGGATGGAACAGCATCATCTACCTCGCGGCGCTCTCGAGCGTCGCACCGGAGCTCTACGAGGCGGCGCGCATCGATGGCGCCAACCGCTTCCAGATCATCCGGCACGTCGATCTGCCCGCGCTCGTGCCGACCATGGTGGTGCTCCTCATCCTCAACATGGGCGGCGTGCTCGCGACCGGCTTCGAGAAGATCTTCCTGATGCAGAACACGCTCAACCTGCCGGTGTCCGAGGTCATCTCGACCTACGTCTACAAGATCGGCATCCTGAGCAGCCAGTTCAGCTACTCCACGGCCATCGGCCTGTTCAACACCGTCATCAACTTCGTCTTCCTCGTGGTGACGAACCACATCGCCAAGCGCGTGTCGAACACGAGCCTGTGGTGAGAGGGGCCCATCCGATGTCACGCTTCGCGCGCCTGCGCCACCAGCGCCCGCTCGACGTCTTCTTCACGCTCGTCATCGCGACGCTGTGCGTGATCGTCCTCGTCGTCACGCTGTACCCGCTGTACTTCGTCGTCATCGCGTCGATCAGCAACCCCTCGCTCGTGGCCACCGGCCAGGTCGTGCTGTTCCCACAGGGGATCAGCTGGTTCGGGTACGAGCAGATCCTCCAGGACGAGCGCATCTGGACGGGATACCGCAACACCCTCGTGTACAGCCTCGTCGGGACGGCGCTCAACCTCGTCGTCACCATGCCGGCGGCCTTCGCACTCTCGCGCGCCGAGTTCGTGTGGCGCCGGCCCCTCATGCTGTTCTTCGCGTTCACGATGTTCTTCTCGGGCGGCCTCATCCCGACCTACCTGCTGTACCGCGACATCGGGCTGCTCGACAACTGGCTCGTGTTCGTGCTGCCCTCGGCGCTCAACGTCTACAACCTCATCATCGCGCGCGCGTTCTTCGAGCACTCCCTGCCGAACGAGCTGTTCGAGGCGGCCATGATCGACGGCGCGAACTACCTCCAGTTCTTCGTGCGAATCGCCCTGCCGCTGTCGAAGGCGATCATCGCCGTCATCGCGCTGTACTACCTCGTGCAGCACTGGAACGACTTCTTCACGGGCCTCATCTTCGTGCGCGACGCCGACAAGCAGCCGCTGCAGATCGTGCTGCGCGACATCCTGCTGTCGAACCAGGCGTTCGCGGGAGGGGCGGGCGGCGCCGGCGGATCCGGCGCGGGCTACGGCCAGCAGTACGCCGACCAGATCAAGTACGGCGTCATCGTCGTGTCGACCCTGCCGCTCATCGTGCTGTACCCGTTCCTGCAGCGGTACTTCGACAAGGGCGTCATGATCGGGTCGGTGAAGGGATGAAGCGCCTGCTCGCCGTGCACCTGCGGCTCGTCGACGTCGTCCTCCGGCTCGTGCGGCTCAACCTGCTGTGGTGGGGATGGACGCTCCGCGGCGTCGTCGTCGCCGGCGCCTTCCCCGCGACCGCTGCGCTCGCCGCGGTCGCCCGGCGCGACGCGATCGATGGCGTGGACGACGACCGCGCCGGATGGCGGGCGCTCCGCCGGGAGTTCGCGGCCGCCCGGCACGCGGAGGCGCGCCAGGCGAACGCGCTGGGGTGGATGCTCGCGGGCGCCGTCGTCGTGCTCGTCGTCGAGGAGCGCCTCGTGCGCGCGCTCGGCGCCGACGCCTTCTCGACCTTCGTCGGCGGGATGCTGTGGATGCTCGTCGTGCTCGTCCTCGCGATCGGCGTGACGGCGTGGCCGCTCGCGGCGCACTTCGACGAGCGGCCGCTCGCCGTCGTCCGGCGCAGCGCGCTGCTCCTCGCGGGACGGCCCGTCGCGGCACTCGTGCACCTCGCCGTCTTCGCCGGTGTGCTGTGCGCGTACTACCTCGCGCCCGGCCTCATCCCCGTGTTCGGCCTCGCCGCGCCGATGTGGCTCGCGACGGGGGCGCTGTGGGGCACGGGAGTGCTGCCCCGGCCCGTCGAGCCGGTCATCGCACGCGCCGACCGGGAGGTTGTCAAGGCCTGACGGGCACGGGGCCGCGCGCCGCAGACTGACGGGATGGTCCGCCTGCGCCGCACCTCGCCCGATCAGCCGGGGTGGACGCGTCGGCGGTCCGGACGCGGCTTCGCCTACCTCGATGCGGACGGCGCACGCCTGCCCGCCGCCGATGTCGCGCGCATCCGCTCGCTCGTCATCCCGCCGGCGTGGCGCGACGTCTGGATCAGCCCGCACGAGAACGGCCACCTGCAGGCCGTCGGGACCGACGACGCGGGGCGGCGGCAGTACCTCTACCATCCCGAGTGGCGCGCGCGTCGCGACGCGGCGAAGTTCGACCGCGTGCTCGACTTCGGCGAGGCGCTCGGGCGCTCCCGGCCTCGACTGCTCGACGACCTCGGCCGTGACGGGATGCCGGTCGAGCGGGCGTGCGCGACGGCCGCGCGCCTCCTCGACCTGGGCTGCTTCCGCATCGGCGACGACGTGTACGCCGATCGCCACGGCAGCTTCGGCCTGACGACGCTCGAGCGCGGGCATGTGCGCCGCGCGGGAGACGCGCTCGTCTTCCGGTTCACGGGCAAGTCCGGCGTCGAGCACCGCATCGAGATCGCCGACGAGCGCGTCGGCGCGGCCCTCGAGACCATGCGGCGCCGGCGCGACGGGGCGCCGGCGCTTCTCGCCTTCCGCGACGACGGCGGATGGCGCCGCCTCACGCCCGCGCTCGTCAACGACTACGTGCGCGACGTCACGCGGCAGGAGGCGACCGCGAAGGACTTCCGCACGTGGCACGGGACCGTGCTCGCCGCCGGGAACCTCGCCGCTCGCGTCGAGGACGGGATGTCGACCACCGCCAGACGGCGCGCGGTCACGGCGACGATGCGCGATGTCGCGGCCTTCCTCGGGAACACCCCGACCGTCGCTCGCGCCTCCTACGTCGACCCGCGCGTCGTGTCGGCCTTCGAGGAGGGGCGCACGATCGCCCGGGCGGTCGCCCGCAGGCACACCGACGACGACGCCCGGCAGCTCGCTCTCGAGCGGGCCACGCTGCGCCTCATCCGGGGCTGATCAGGCGTCGGCCACGGAGTCGGCCGCGGCGTCCGCCGGCAGCGCACGCGCACGCCGCGCGGCCAGCGACATCCACGCCCTCAGCAGCTGCGGCACGACGAGGTAGACCGCGAGCGGCACGACGACGAGCGTGAGGACGAACGAGCGCAGCACGGGCGGCCAGCTCTCGCTGAAGGGCGCTGTCGCGTAGAAGCCGAGCGTGACGAGGGGGAAGATCGCGAGCCAGGTGAGAGCAGCGCGGACGTGGACGGACGGCGGAGCGACGGGGCGGTGAGTGGACACGGGGCTGCCTTCCAACTAAGCGGTTGGGATAAGTGAAGCACAGCCCGTCAGCGGTTGCAACCAGACGGTTGGGATAGGGTCGCGGCATGGCCTACGCACCGGAGGAGACGCGACGGCGCCTGCTTGCCGCCGCCGTCGACGAGTTCAGTGCGGCGGGACTCGCCGGCGCGCGCGTCGACCGCATCGCCCGCGCGGCAGGCGTCAACAAGGAGCGCATCTACGCGTACTTCGGCGACAAGGAGGGGCTCTTCGGCGCGGCGCTCGAGTCGGAGCTGCTGGCGGTCATCCACGCCGTCCCGATCAGGGGGGAAGGCGTCGACGCCGTGCTGCGGTACGCCGAGGCCGTCTTCGACTACCACGCCGCGCATCCGCAGCTGTCGCGCCTGCTCGCGTGGGAGGGGCTCGAGCGCGACGCGCCCGTCGCCTTCGAGGCCCGGTCGGCGGCGCACGCGCGCAAGATCGCGCAGATCCGGTCCGTGCTGCCCGCGCTCGACGCGCCGGCGGCGGCCGAGCTGCTCCTCACGATCGTCACGCTCGCCGACGGATGGCAGGTGTTCCGCTCCGTCGATCGGCTGTACGTCGGCGACGCGGCGGACCGGCCGGAGCGCGTCGCGGCGCGTCGCGACTTCGTCGTCGGGGCCGTGCGCGCCCTCGTCGAGTGCCTCGTCGCGCCGTAGAGTCGGGGCATGGCGGATCTCGTCGCGCTGCTGCGCGGAGTGAACGTCGGCGGCATCACGGTGCGCTCGGCCGACCTCAAGGCCCTCTTCGTCGAGCTCGGGTACGCGGATGCGCGCACCTACGTCGCGAGCGGCAATGTGCGCTTCACGGCGGAGGGCGACCGCGCCGCCGTCAAGGAGCGCATCGAGCGCGCCCTGGGCGAGCGCTTCGGCTACGAGGCGTGGATCGTGCTCGCGTCGTGCGACGAGCTGCGCACGGCGCTGACGGCCTTCCCCTTCGACGCGGCGGATCCGACCCGTCAGCCGTACATCGTGTTCTGCGCTGACGGCGACGTCCGCGACGCCGTGCTCGCCCTCGCGTCGTCGACCGACGAGGACCCCGTCGAGGCCGGTCCCGGCGTGCTGTTCTGGCATCCGCCGAAGGGGGCGAGCGTCTCGACGCCGTTCGCGAAGGAGCTCGCGCGCCCGCGCTGGAAGGCCGTGACGACGACCCGGAACATCCGGACGGTCGCGAAGATCGTCGCCTGACCGGCCCCGGAGACAGCCGAACGGGCCCGCTGTGCGTCGGGCCCGTTCGAAAGGTATGGCGGACGGGCGGCGGTGCGAGCGCTGAACCCGTCGAATACCCTCACAGGCTCTCGCGGATGATGCGCGCGGGAAAGCGGCGAGAAAGACAGTGTCCGAAAGGATCTCGCCATCCCGCCACGAGCGACCACCGCTCGGGAGGGGCAGACTGTCGGCATGGACCCGCTGGACGCCCTCACGGAGATCGCGTGGCTGCTGGAGCGCGAACGATCGTCGCGATACAGATCGAAGGCGTTCCGCTCCGCGGCGGCCGTCGTCGCGGAGCTGTCGCCATCCGATCTGCGCGACGCCGCCCGGTTGCGACGACGGGCGGGCATCGGCGAGACGACGTTCCGCGTCATCCAGGAGGCTCTCGCCGGCGAGGTGCCGACGTATCTCGCCGACCTCCGCGCGACGGCCGCCGCGGCCGTCCGCTCGGAGCTGCGCGGCCTGCTGCGCGGCGACCTGCACGCGCACTCAGACTGGTCGGACGGGCTCGCGCCCATCGACCTCATGGCCGATGCCGCGCGTCGGCTCGGGCACGCGTACCTCGCCCTCACCGACCACTCGCCCCGCCTCACGGTGGCGAACGGGCTGTCGGCCGAGCGGCTGGCGCGCCAGCTCGATCTCGTCGGCGGGTTCTCCGACGACTCCTTCGCGCTGCTCGGCGGCATCGAGGTCGACATCCTCGACGACGGCGAGCTCGACCAGGACGACTCCCTGCTCGCGCGTGTCGACGTCGTCGTCGCGAGCGTGCACTCGAAGCTCCGCATGGACGCGCGCGACATGACGCGGCGCCTGCGTGCCGCCGTCCGCCATCCGCACGCCGACGTGCTGGGACACTGCACGGGGCGCCTCGTGGAGGGCGCGCGCGGCACGCGGCCCGCCTCGGCCTTCGATGCCGCCGCCGTGTTCGCGGAGTGCGCGGAGCGCGGCGTCGCGGTCGAGATCAACTCCCGCCCCGAGCGGCAGGACCCGCCGGACGAGCTCATCGCCCTCGCCCTCGATGCGGGCTGCCTCTTCGCGATCGACAGCGACGCCCACGCGCCCGGTCAGCTGTCGCTCCTCGACCACGGGGCGGCGAGGGCGGAACGAGCCGGCGTGCCGGCCGAGCGCATCGTCACCACCTGGCCTCTCGAGCGGCTGCGCGCATGGCTCGACCGGCCGCGAGGCTGAGGGTGCCGCTCGTTCCCCCTGGGTGCCCCTTACTCTCCCTGGGTGCCGCTCACTCTCCCTGGGTGCCCCTTACTCTCCCTGGGTGCCCCTTACTCTCCCTGGGTGCCGCTCACTCTCCCTGGGTGAACGTGCGGCGGTAGTCGCTCGGGGTCGTCCCGAGGATGCGCTGGAAGTGCAGCCGCAGGTTGGCGCCCGTGCCGAGCCCGACGTCCGCGGCGATCTGCTCGACGCCGCGCTCCGACCGCTCCAGCAGCTCGCGGGCGAGGTCGATACGCGCGCGCATGATCCACTGCATGGGGGTGTAGCCCGTGTCCTCGACGAAGCGACGGGAGAAGGTGCGCGGCGAGACCGCCGCGTGCCGTGCGAGCGCCTCCAGCGTGAGCGGCTCGCCGAGACGGTGCAGCGCCCACTCCCGTGTCGCGGCGAACCGCTCGCCGATCGGCTCCGGCACGCTGCGGGGCACGTACTGCGCCTGCCCTCCGCTGCGGTACGGCGCCGCGACGAGCCGGCGGGCGGCGTGGTTCGAGGCCGCGACGCCGAGGTCCGACCGCAGGATGTGCAGGCACAGGTCGATCCCCGACGCGGCGCCCGCCGAGGTGAGCACGCTGCCCTCGTCGACGAAGAGCACGTTCTCGTCGACGTGCACGCGCGGATGGCGGCGCGCCAGCTGACGGGTGTAGTGCCAGTGGGTCGTCGCGCGGCGTCCGTCGAGCAGGCCCGTCGCCGCGAGGGCGAACGCACCCGTCGAGATCGCCGCGATGCGCGCGCCGCGCGCATGGGCCGCCACGAGCGCATCGACGACGGCCCCGGGC
Source organism: Microbacterium sp. NPDC055683 (assembly GCF_053617895.1). Taxonomy (NCBI): domain Bacteria; kingdom Bacillati; phylum Actinomycetota; class Actinomycetes; order Micrococcales; family Microbacteriaceae; genus Microbacterium; species Microbacterium sp. NPDC055683. The sequence continues at coordinate 57,707 of NZ_JBSHGQ010000004.1, forward strand.
GGATCCTCGCGTGCCGGGTCGCGGTAGCCGGGGATGAAGACGAGGTCGGCCCACGCGAGCGCCTCCAGGCCGTGCGCCACGTGGTACGACAGGCCGTCGCCGCCCGTCACGAGGCCCGGGTCGGCCCCGCACACGCGCACCTCGTAGGGCATGCTCGCACGGGTCGTGAAGACCTGAGCCGGGATGCCGACGTCGAGGGGCTTGGCGCCCTCGAGCACGACGACGGCGACGCGCCGCAGCGGCGGGTCGGACGGGTCGGCCACGTCAGGACGGGCGCAGCGACGCGACGAAGGCGAGCTTGTCGACGACGGGCGCGGGGATGACGAAGGGGTAGAGGTCGTCCTTGCCCATCGACCGGCTGATGAGGTTGAGCCCGAGCGAGAGCGGCATCCACACGTCGGCCACGACGCGCTCGAAGGCGTCGGGCAGAGGCGTCGACACGAGCCCCGTCTCGCGCGCCGACTCGACCGTGTCGGTGATGTGGAGGTAGTGGGCCCAGGTCTCCGCGAAGTCCTCGAACGGGTGCATCGTCGCGTACGTCGTGATGAAGGCCTCGGGCCAGTCGGCGGGAGCGCCCTCGGCGTAGTGTCGGTCGATGGCTGCCTGGTAGTCGGCGGTCTCGTCTCCGAAGAGCTCGCGGGAGCGGGCGACGAGCGCGTCGTCGCGGACCAGGAGCCACTGGAAGTAGTGGCCCGACTCATGGCGCAGGTGGCCGAGCATGGTGCGGTAGGGCTCTCCCAGCTCGTCGCGCACGCGCTCGCGGTGCGACGCGTTCGCCTCCGCGAGGTCGATCGTGATGACGCCGTCGGCGTGCCCGATGACGACGTCCTCCCCGACGCTCGAGAGCATGTCGAAGCACAGACCGCCCTCCGAGTCGTCGTCGCGCCCGACCACGGGGAACCCGAGCCGGTCGAGCTCGGCCACGAGCTGCCGCTTCGCGCGTTCCGCGACGGGGAACTGCTCGAGGCCCTCCGCGTCGTCGTCGGCGGGGCGGGTGCGCGTCAGATCGCACGCCGCGCACTGCGCGCCGGGCGCGGGCGCGAGCCACGTGCATCCCGAGAGGTCGAGGTTCGCGCACACGTGCCAGACGAGGCCCTCCGCGTCGACGTACGCGCCCTCGTCGTCGAGCGGGACGATCTCCTGCTCGACGCGCGAGTATCCCAGCGCCGATCCGCAGCTCACGCAGACCGAGTTCTCGAAGTACAGGCGGTTGCCGCACACGCGGCACGAGTAGGTCCTCACGACGTGGTCTCCTTCGCGATGGGGGCGGGATCGACGGGGGCGACGTCGACCGACACGGCGAGCGTCGACCGACGCGCCTCCGTGAAGATGACGCCCTTGACGGGGGAGACGTCGCCGTAGTCGCGCCCCCACGCGACCGTGACGTACCGTTCCCCCGCCCACTGGTCGTTCGTGGGATCGACCGCGAGCCATTCGTCCGACCCCGGCAGCCAGACGGCGACCCACGCGTGCGACGCGTCGGCCCCCACGATGCGCTCCTTGCCGGGCGGCGGCTCGGTCGCGAGGTAGCCGCTGACATAGCGTGCCGCGACCCCGTGGCCGCGCAGGCAGGCGAGCGTCAGGTGGGCGAAGTCCTGGCAGACGCCTGCGCGCTTGCGGAGCACCTCGGCGACGGTGCTCGTCACGGTCGTCGCCGTGCTGTCGTACTCGAAGTCGGCGTGGATGCGGTGCACGAGGTCGGTGACCGCCTCGCCGACGGGGCGGCCGGGCACGAGCGAGGCGGCGGCGTACGCCCCCGCCTCCTCGGCATGCGCGGCCAGGGGCGACTCGAGGGCGAACTCGGTCGCCGACCAGGCCGACGCGGCGTCGGACCGCAGCGGCCGCGACGCCTCCCACGGCGCTGCGAGCGCCGTCGCGTCGTACACGGGGTCGTCGATGCGCACATCGCTCGTCGCGGCGATGACGAGCTCGCGGTGCGGCTCGACGACCTGGAAGTACGTCAGCTCGTTGCCGTATCCGTCGAGCTCCGTGCGGAGGGCGGCGGGCGCCGGCGCGATGCGCACGTCGTGTGCGGCGACGAACTGCCACGGGAGCGGCCGTGGCACGAGATGCCCGACGCCGTAGCTGTCGTGCACGTCGTCGTCGTAGGTGTACGTCGTCGTGTGGGTCACGAGATACCTCATGCGGGCACCTCCGCGGCGGCGCCCATCGAGCGCGGCAGCGGCCCGGATTCGAAGTGCACCACAGCGATGGCCTCCCCGAGCTGGCGGAGGTCGGCGAGCGCCGCCCGCAGGAACTCCTCGAGCGCCGTGCCAGGGGTGAGCGGCGTGCGTCCTCCGATGCGCGAGGCGAGGTCCTCGAGCAGCCGCTCGGGGCGCGTCGACCCCGTCGACAGGGGCAGCGCGCCGAGGTGCTCGGCGAGCGCGCCGACGGCCGCGGCGAGCGAGCGCGGGTTGTCCGCATCGATCAGCAGCAGCTCGAGGGCCTCGGCCGACCTCCCGGATCCGCCGTACCGGCGCCGGTAGGTCACGGCGCTCTCCGCCGCCGTGAGCACGCCCTCGAGCGCCTCCTCCGAGCCGGCGCCCGCGAGCGCCGGCAGCGTCGCCTGGGTGAGGAGGCACACCTGGATGGCGCGCTCCAGCTGCCGCCCCGACTCGAGCGCGTTCCAGCCGTCGTCGCGCATCATGCTCCGGGTCACGCCGTGCAGCGACAGCAGACCCGTGAGGGTGCGAGCGGCGGCATCCGAGATGGGATAGCTCTCGTCCGCCCGCAGCAGGTCGGCGGCGCGGTCGGTGGTGCCGAAGACGCGCCACGTGTCGTCGGACAGCTGGTCGCGCACTCCGGCGAGCGCGTCGCGCAGCCGTGCGAGGGCCTCCGCAGCCGATCCCTGCCGGTCGGCGTCGAGCAGCACGGAGCGATGGTCGGCATCGCGGTCCTCTCCGCGCGTTCCCGCCAGGTGGGCGAGCGCCGAGCCGAGGGCGTCCGCGCCGTCGGAGCGCCGCCTGCCGCGGGCGAGCGCGTCGGCCGTCAGCACGATGCGGACGAGGTCCTCGGCGCGCTCGGCGTACCGGCCCGCCCAGAACAGATCATCGAGCGCCCGCGGCGAGAACACGGGCGTCGCGCGCGCGAGGGCGGTGCGGACGACGCGGTCGATGCCCTGATCGGGGTCGTCCGCCTGAGCCTTGAGCACCCAGACGTCCTTCGTGATCGGCACCGCGCCGCCGGCAGGGCGGAGCGCCCGCGCGCGCGGGCCGGCATCCGCCACCATGGCGAGGCCGCCCGCGAAGGGGCGCTGCGCGGCGCCGTCGCGGACCGTGAACGCGCGCAGCGTCACGGGCGCCGCGCCGATGCGCTCGTGGTCCGGCGCGCCCTCGCGGAGCACGGGCGCCTGCGAGAGCGGGACGCGCCGCTGGGCCGCGTACCGGAGCGGCTCCCGCTCGATGCGTGCGCGCAGCTGGTCCGGGGGAGCCGACGCGAGGTCGGGCCCGCCGTCGATGCGCCGCACGATGACCTCGTCGGGGTGGGCGCGGAGGAGGTCCAGCACGGTGCGCCGCTGCGCGTCGTCGCCGCACCACCAGGTCTCCGCGACGGGCAGGCGCAGCTCCTCCCCGAGCAGCGCCTCGCAGATCGCGGGCATGACGGAGAGGAGCGCGGGGTTCTCCAGGACGCCGGCGCCGAGGCCGTTCGCGATCCGCACGTTGCCGCGGCGCACGACCTCGACGAGACCCGTGACGCCGAGCTGCGACTCGCCGCGCAGCTCGAGCGGATCGCTCCAGTCGGCGTCGACGCGGCGCAGGATGACGTCGACCCTGTCGACGGGCGCCGTCCGCGGCCATCCCGACGGCGTCATCCAGACGTGGCCGTCGCGCACGACGAGGTCGCCGCCGCGGACGAGGGGGAAGCCGAGCGCATGCGCGAGGAACGCCTGGTCGAAGGCGGTCTCCGACCGGGTGCCGGGTGAGAGCACGACGACGCGCGGGCCGTCGGCGCCCGCAGGCGCCGCCTGCACGAGCGCCGTGCGCAGCGCCGACAGGAACGGCTCGACGCGGTGGGCGCGCGTCTCGCGGTGGAGCCCCGGCAGGACGCGTGCCGTGACGCGGCGGTTCTCCATGGCGTAGCCGAGCCCCGACGGCGCCTGCACCCGGTCGGACAGGACGCGCCATTCGCCGTCGGCGCCGCGGCCGAGGTCGGTTCCCGTGAGCACGAGCGGCGCCGGGTCCGACGCTCCGACGAGCGGACGGAGGAACCCGGCGTGGCCGAAGACCGCCGCCGACGGCACGACGCGCGACGCGAGCAGCCGCTGCGGTCCGTAGAGGTCGGCGAGCAGGGCGCCGAGCAGCTCGGCGCGCTGCGCGAGCCCGACCTCGAGCCGGTCCCACTCCGCGGCGTCCAGGACGAGCGGGACGGGATCGAGCCGCCACGGCCGCGGCCTCGTGCCCTGCTGCGCGTAGCTCGCGCCGTCGTCGGCGAGCAGCTCCGCTCCCTCGGCGGAGAGCCGCGCGAGCTCGTCGGGCGTCAGGTCGGAGACCACCGATGCGAGGTCGCGCCACGCCGGGCGCAGCCGTCCGTCGGCCCCCACGACCTCGTCGAAGCGCGCCGCACCGGCCCCTCCCGTCGGGTGCAGGGGGAGCGTCGGCTGCGACAGCGATGCCGCGTAGTCACGGAGCAGGGTCACCCGATGGCGGCCCTCCGCAGATCGAGCGTGCGCGGCAGATCGGGGCTCGCGGCGCGCGCGCCGCGCTCGCGCAGCTCGGCGATGCTGTGGCGGCCCGTGCTGTGACCGAACGGTTCGAAGCGTCCGCCGCGCCGTGCCTCCGCCTCGTTCGCGTTGACGGGCGGATGCTCGTAGGCGCGCCCTCCCGGGTGCACCACGTGGTACGTCGCGCCGCCGAGGCTCACGCCCGTCGACGCGTCGACGACCTCGAACACGAGCGGCGCCTGCACGCCGATGGACGGGTGCATCGACGACCACGTCTGCCACGCGACGTACCGGATGCCGGCGGTGTACACGCCGGGTCGATCGGTCGCAGTGAGGGGCACCGGAATACTCTGACACGTCACGAGGGCGGTGCGGGGATCGAATCCCGACACGCGCACCTCGACGCGCTCGACCGAGGAGTCGACGTAGCGCGCCGTCCCCCGTCCGGTCGCCTCCTCTCCCAGCACGTTCCAGGGCTCGATCGCCTGCCGCAGCTCCAGGTCGACCGCTCCCGCGGGCGTCGGGATGGTGCGCGTGCCGATCCGCGGGAACCGGAACTCGACGAACGGGTCGAGCCAGGCGTCGTCGAACGCGATGCCGTGGGCGCGCAGATCTGCCGCGACCTGTCGGATGTCGCGCGTGACGCCCTCGGGGAGCAGGAAGTCCTCGTGCAGCCGCATGCCCCAGCGGACGAGCGGCTCGCGGTACGGGCGCTCCCAGAACATCGCGATGAGCGAGCGGACGAGGAGGGCCTGCACGAGCGCGAGCTGCGGGTGCGGCGGCATCTCGAAGCCGCGCATCTCGAGCAGGCCCAGGCGCCCGCGGCTCGTCGAGGGGTCGTACAGCTTGTCGATGCAGAACTCGGCGCGGTGCGTGTTGCCCGTGAGGTCGGTGAGCAGATGGCGGAACGACCGGTCGGCGAGCCACGGCACGGGCTCCTCCCCGAGCGACGCGGCCATGTCGAGCTGGCGCCCCAGCTCGACGAGAGCGATCTCCATCTCGTACACGGCCTCGGGGCGTCCCTCGTCGAAGCGCGGCGCCTGCGACGTGGGCCCGACGAAGCGCCCGGAGAAGAGGTACGAGAGAGACGGATGGCGCTGCCAGTACGCGATCAGGCTCGCGAGCACGTCGGGGCGGCGCAGGAGCGGGGAGTCGGCGGGTGTCGGACCGCCGAGCGTGAGGTGGTTGCCGCCGCCCGTGCCGGTGTGGAGGCCGTCGAGGTCGAACTTCTCCGTCGACAGCCGCGCCTGCCGTGCATGCTCGTAGAGGTCGAAGGTGAGATCGCGCTGCGCGGCCCAGCTCGCGGTCGGGTGGACGTTGACCTCGATGACGCCGGGGTCGGGCGTGACGACGATCTGCGCGAGCCGCGCGTCGGGCGGCGGCATGTAGCCCTCCAGGACGATGCGCGTGCCGACCGTGGCCGCGGCCTCCTCCAGGACCACGAGGAGCGTCGCGTACTCGTCGAGTGTCGCCGTCGGGGGGAGGAACACGTGCACCTGCCCGTCGCGCGCTTCGAAGGCGAGCGCCGTCCGCGCCGCCCCCTCCGGCTCGACGATGACCGGCCGGGGCGCTCCCGGCGCGACGGAGACGGGCTCAGGGCGCGCGTACGACGGCTCGCCCTGCGACGAGGGGTCGCGCCACGAGATGGAGTCGAGCGGAAGGCGCAGCCCCGCGGCGCTCGTGCCGGGGGAGAGGAAGAGCCGCCCGCGGCGGAAGCGCCATGCGGGGCTCGACCAGCGTCCGAACTCCATCGCGATCGGCAGCACCCACGCGGTCGGATCTCCCGCCTCGCGGTCGAGAGCGGCGAGCCCGTCGGCGTCGAGGTCGTCGCCGTCGGGGCGGGGACCCTCGGGGCGGCTCACCCGCGTGTGGAGGGCGATGAGCGGATCCTCGAACGCCGCGTGCAGCGAGGTCGCGGGAAGGCGCAGGAGGTCGGCGACGACGCGGGCGAGCTCGGCCGCCTCCTCCTCTGCCCGCGGGTTGCGCTCCGCCGCCCAGGGATCGGCGAAGAGGTCGGCGTCGCGCCAGAGCGGCACATCGTCCGTGCGCCACTGCAGCGCGATGTTCCAGCGCGGCAGCGGCTCTCCGGGATACCACTTGCCCTGCCCGCGGTGCACGACGCCGTTCTCGGCGTACGCCCTCCGCAGGCGCTCGGCGAGGTCGTTCGCGCGCTCCCGCTTGTGCGGGCCGTCCGCCTCGGTGCTCCACTCCGCGCTCACCTGGTCGTCGAGCGCGACGAACGTCGGCTCGCCGCCCATCGTGAGCCGCACGTCACCCGCCTGGAGCCGCGCGTCGACCTCCTCGCCGAGCGCGTCGATGCGCCGCCACTGCTCCTCGGAGTACGGCTTCGTCGTGCGCGGGTCCTCGTGCACGCGCCGCACCTCGTTGCGGAACGCGAACGTCACCTCGACGGGTTCGGTGGCGCCCTCGATGGGCGCGGCCGACGTGGGATGGGGAGCGGCGCTCAGCGGGATGTGCCCCTCGCCCGCGAACAGGGCGCTCGTCGGGTCGAGCCCGATCCATCCGGCGCCGGGGACGTACACCTCGGCCCACGCGTGCAGATCGGTGAAGTCGCTCGCCGGCCCGCTCGGACCGTCGAGCGACTCCTCGTCGGCCGCGAGCTGCACGAGGTAGCCCGAGACGAAGCGCGCCGCGAGCCCGTACCCGCGCAGCAGGCTGACGAGCAGCCACGCGCTGTCGCGGCACGAGCCGATGCCGCGGTCGAGCGTGACGTCTGGCGCCTGCACGCCGGGCTCCATGCGGATGTCGTAGTCGACGGCGCCGTAGACGGCGGCGTTGAGGTCGGACAGGAACTGCACCGTCGGGACGCCGTCGGCGGGGAGCGCGGGGAGGCGGGTGCGCCAGGCCTCCGCCGCCTCCGCGTCGTCGACCGGGCGCAGGTACGGCGCGAGATCGGCGGCCAGCTCGGGCACGTACGAGAACGGGAACCGCTCTGCGTGCTCCTCGATGAAGAAGTCGAGGGGGTTGATGACCTTCATGTCGGCGACGAGGCCCACCGTGATGGCGACGTGGTCGACGCGCTCGGGGAAGACGACGCGCGCCACCCAGCAGCCGAACGGATCCTGCTGCCAGTTGACGAAGTGGTTCGCGGGGCTGATGTCGAGCGAGTAGGCCTCGATCGGCGTGCGCGTGTGCGGGGCAGGGCGCAGCCGGACGAGATGCGGCGACACCGCCACGGGCTTCGCGAAGCGGTACTCGGTGGCATGCGTCAGCGCGACCTTGATCGACATGCGCCTATCGTGTCGCGAATCGGTTGCGGGGTGGTTACGGAATGCGCACGGATGACGACCGCGAGCCGGCTCAGCCGTCGGAACGGGCGCGCTCGACCGGCCGGCCGGCTCGCTCCTGCCCGGGGACGGGACGCGAGCGCCGCCCGTAGATGAGCTCGGACGAGTCGAGCAGCCACGGCACGAGCGCGATCTTCACGCCGTGCACGAGCATGAGCTGGCTCGCCATGCGGCGGGCGCGGCGGTTGTGGAGCAGCCCCTCCCACCAGTGCCCGACGATGTACTGCGGCAGGTAGACGGTCGCGACGGTGGGGCCGTGCTTCTCGCGGTACGCCTCGATGAACGCCTTCACCGGATGCGCGAACTCGCGGTAGGGCGACTCGACGATGACGAGCGGCACGGGGATGCGGTGCTCGCGCCACTCCCGCTGCACGCGCTCGGCCGTCTCGGGGTCGACGGCAACGTGCACGGCGAGGGTCTTCTCGTGGTGGGCCGCGAGCGCGTAGTCGACGGCCTTGAGGACGGGCTTCTGCACGCGGTTGACGAGGACGAGCGCGAGGTCGCCGCGCGATCCGAAGTGCGTGTCGTCGTCGGCCGCGATCTCGTGCTCCACATCGCGGTAGTAGCGGTTCACGCCCACCATGAGCGTCGCGAGCACCGGGATGAGGAGGAAGACGAGCCATGCCCCGTGGGTGAACTTCGTGATGGTCACGATGACGAGCACGAGCACCGTGAGCGCCGCGCCGGCGCCGTTGATGACGAGCCCCGTGCGCGCCGGCCGCCGCTCCGCCGACGCCGAGGGGAGCTCGCGCAGCACGCGCCGCCAGTGCCGCACCATCCCGAGCTGGCCGAGCGAGAACGACACGAACACGCCGATGATGTACAGCTGGATGAGGGTCGTGAGGTTGGCCTGGTACACCACGAGGATGGCGATCGCCGCGATCCCGAGGACGACCATCCCGTTCGAGAACACGAGGCGGTCTCCGCGCGTGTTGAGCGCCTTGGGCGCGTAGCCGTCGCGGGCCAGCGTCGCGCCGAGCAGCGGGAAGCCGTTGAACGCCGTGTTGGCGGCGAGGAGGAGGACGCACGCCGTCGCGGCCTGCACGACGTAGAAGAGGACGGAGCCGCCCCCGAACGTCGCCGCCGCCACCTGCGCCATGAGGCTCGGCTGCGGGGTCGCGCAGTCGAACCCGATGAGCGCGCACGGGTCCTCGGCGTAGTGCACTCCCGATACGAGCGCGAGCAGCGTGAGCCCCGAGAACAGCGCGATCGCGATGCCGCCCATCATCGTGAGCGTGAGCTGCGCGTTGCGGACCTTGGGCCGCCGGAACGCGGGGACGCCGTTCGACACGGCCTCCACGCCGGTCAGGGCCGAGCATCCGCTCGAGAACGCGCGCAGCACGAGGAGGATGACGCCCGCCTGCGTGAGGTCCTCCGCCTGCACGGCGAACTCGGCGCTCGAGGCGACGGGAGGATCGCCGGCGACGGTGCGGAGCACGCCGACGACGATCATGAGGGCGACGGAGCCGATGAAGAGGTACGTCGGGATGGCGAACACGAGCGAGGCCTCGCGCACGCCGCGCAGGTTCACGACGATGATGAGGACGACGAACAGCACCGCGAGCTCGACCCGGAGCGGCGCGATCTCGGGCACCGCCGAGATGATGTTGTCGACGCCCGAGGCGACCGAGACCGCCACCGTGAGCACGTAGTCGACGAGCAGCGCGGCCGCGACGACCACCCCCGGGATCTCTCCCAGGTTGGTGCGCGCGACCTCGTAGTCGCCGCCGCCGGAGGGGTACGCCTTGATGAGCTGCCGGTAGCTCGTCACGACGACGACGAGCAGCGCGACGACCGCGACCGCCACCCACGGGCTGAACGCGAGGAACGCGAGCCCTCCCGTCATGAGGATCATGAGCAGCTCCTGCGGCGCGTACGCGACGGAGGAGAGCGCGTCGGAGGCGAAGATCGGCAGCGCCATCTTCTTCGGCAGCAGCTGGTCGTCCAGCTTGTCGGTCGGCAGCGTCTCGCCGATGATCCACCGCTTCGCGGTGAACCCGTCACCCGGATCACGGGGCTCGTTCGTCACGACGGGCGAAACTACGCCTGCGCGGGCCTCCGTGCAAGCAGCGGGCGACGGCGTGTCGCCCGCTGTGACGCGGATCACGTCACAGCCGCACGACGGCGTCCTCCGCGTGGCGGTCGGCCATCCGATGCGATACGAGCACGACGACGCGGTCGCGCGTCGCGGCGCGCACATCCGCCATCATCGCGGCCGCGGTCGGGGCGTCGAGGTGCGCCGTCGGCTCGTCGAGGAGCACGACGTCGGCGCGCGACAGCAGCGCCCGCGCGACGGCGAGCCGCTGGCGCTCGCCGCCCGACAGGGCGGAGCCGCCCGCGCCGACCCGCGCGTCGAGGCCCTCGTCGAGCGCCGACAGAAGGGGGGAGAGGCCCGCGAGGCGCAGGGCGCCCTCGAGCGCCGCGTCGTCGGCGGACGCATCGGCGAGCAGGAGGTTGCCCCGCAGGGTCGAGTCGAAGACGTACGCGTCCTGCGGGCACCACGCGACGGCGTCCTTCCAGGCGCGCTCGCGGAAGGCCGTGAGGGGCGTGCCGTCGGCGCGCACGGCGCCCCTGGCGAGCGGGAGCGCGCCCATGACGGCCGACAGCACGGTCGACTTGCCGGCGCCCGACGGCCCGTCGAGCACGAGCCAGCGTCCGCGCAGCGCCGTGCCGTCGACCCCGTCGACCGCGGGGGCCGTCGCGCCGGGGTAGCCGATCGCGACGTCGTCGAGCGCGACCTCCGCCACGGGCCGTCCGGGGTCGCCGTCTCCCCATTCCGGCTGCGGGGCCGGGCGCAGCACGTCGCCGAGTCGTGCGAGCGCGGCGCGCAGGGCGGGCACGCGGTGCGCCGCGGCGACCGACGCGGCGAGCGGCTCGAGCACCGCGAGCGACAGCAGCGCCACGACAGAGGCGCTCTCGGCGGCGACGCCCCCGGAGAGCACGGGCACCACGACGGCGAGACCCGTCGCGCCTGCCGTCACGACGGCCGCGCCGAGCCCCGCCGACCACGCCGACCGGCGCTCGGCGCGCGCGAGCGCTGCGGCGCGGGCGTCGAGATCCGCCAGCGCGGCGTCGACGCGCCCGTTGCCGCGCAGGTCTCCGGCCGCCGCGGCGAGCGACGTCGTGCCGCGGACGATCCCCGAGCGGGCCGAGAGCCCCGCCGCCCCCGACCCCCGCGCCGAGACGACGGCGAGCACCGCCCCGGCCGCCGTGGCGACCGCGAGGACGGCGACGACGAGCCACGTGAGCTGCGGCACGACGAATGCCGTCGTCACGCCGGCGCCCGCGACGACGAGCAGTCCGACGACGAGCGGGGCGACCACGCGCGGCAGCTGGTCGCGCAGGTCGTCGGCGAGGGTGACGAGGTAGTCGAGGGGCGCACCGCCCTCCAGCAGCCGCCGAGAGCCCGCTCCGCGCGCAGCGATCGCGCGCCACAGCCGCAGCCGCAGCGCGTCGACGGCGCGGAACGCCGCGCGATGCGTCGCGAGCCGTTCGGCGTACCGGCCGACCGAGCGGCCGATGCCGAACGCGCGGACGCCGACGATGGCGACGAGGAGGTACATGATGTACTCCTCGACGCTCGCCCGCACGATGAGCCATCCCGACACGGCCGTGAGCGCGAGGCCGAGCCCCGTCGCGATGACGGCGAGCCCGACCGCGCCGAGCCACGACCACAGCTGCGGCCGCAGCAGCGCGAACAGGGTGAGGGGTCGCCGTCGTGCCGCTTCGTCGCCGCCTCCTTCCTCGCCCAACGGATATCCGCTTGTCGAAAGGACATGCGAAGACGCGTTTTCGGATGGGCTCTCGTCAAACGGATATCCGTTGGACGAGAGAGCAGGAGCAGCGGCAGGGGCAGCAGCGGCGGCGGCGGGGGCGGGGGCAGGGGCAGCGGGGGCAGCGGCGGGGCCGGATACCGGCACCGTCGCTGTCGCGAGGGCGAGGGTCTCGGGCTCGTGGCTCGCGAGCACGACGACGGCGCGGCCGGCACGGCGCAGGATGGCCGCGCGCACGAGCTCCGCCGAGGCGGAGTCGAGGTGGGCGGTCGGCTCGTCGAGCACGAGCAGCTTCGCGCCCGCGTCGACGCGGGCGAGCGCGCGGGCGACGGCGAGCCGGCGCTGCTCGCCGGGGCTGAGCTCCGCGACGGCCGCGTCGGCGCGGTCGCGGAGCCCGAGCTCGGCGAGCGCCGGCTCCGGATCGGCACCGTAGAGGGCGAGCTCGGCGCGCGGTGTCGCCGCGAACCCGTGCGGGGCCTGCGGCGCCCAGCCGAGGCCATCCGCGTCGACCCCGACGATCCGGCCCGAGACGTCGGCGTCGTCGGGGAGCGTGCCCGCGAGCGCCGCCAGCAGCGTCGACTTCCCCGCTCCCGAGGGGCCGGCGATCGACACGACGCCCGACAGCTCCGCGTCGACGGGGCGGAGGGCGGGATCCGCCCGACCCGCGTAGCGCACGGCGAGCCCCTCGAGACGGATGGCCCCCGCCGGGCCCGTGCGCACGTCGCGCGCTGCGGGGCGTGCGATGAGCTGCGTCGTGCGCTCGAGCGCCGACAGGCCGTCCTGCGAGGCGTGGAAGGCCGTGCCGACCTCGCGCAGCGCCGCGAAGCACTCGGGCGCGAGGATGAGGGCGACGAGCGCCGCCTCCAGCCCGATCGTGCCGTTGAGGAGCCGCAGCCCCAGGAACACGGCGACGACCGCGACCGAGATCGTCGCGACGAGCTCGAGGGCGAGAGCGGAGAGGAACGCCCAGCGCAGCGTCTCCTGCGTGCGCGCGCGGTACTCCCGCTGGATGCCGTCGAGCGCCTGCGTCTGCCGTTCGACACGGCCGAGGCCCACGAGCACGGGGAGGCCGCGCGCGAGCTCGGCGAGGTGGTCGCCCAGCCGGGTGAGCGCCGTCAGCGCGGCGTCCGTGCGCTGCTGGGTGTGCTTGCCGATGAGCGTCATGAAGAGCGGCACGAGCGGCACCGTGAGGACGATGACGAGCGCGCTCAGCCAGTCGGCTCCGAGGATGCGCACCCCGACCAGCAGGGGGACGACGGCGGCGGCGACGAGCGACGGCAGCGACTGCGTGTAGTAGTCGTCGAGGTCGTCGAGCCCGTCGGCGGCGAGCACGGCCGTGCCGCCGCCATCCGCCCCGCCCCGTGCGATGCGCCGCCAGAGCCTCCCGCGCAGCTCGGTCTTGACGCCAGAGGCGATGCGCCGTGCCAGCACGGCGGTCGCCCACTCGGCGGCCGCGCGCAGGAGGGCGCCGGCGAGCCCGAGAGAGAGGATGAGCCGCGTCGCCTCCGGCCCGATGCCGCCCGCGCCGAGCGCCGTGATGCCGCGCGCGACCGCCTCGGCGACGAGCACGAGGCCGAGCGCCCTGAATGCCGCGAGCAGGCCGAGCGAGAACAGCCGCCCCCTCGGCACGGGCCCCGGATCGGGGCGGCGGAAGCCGGGGGCGGACGCCGCGCGCTCCGCCTCGAGCTCCCAGGGGTCGAGGCCCGGGGCCGCGCGGCGGCTCACCGCGCGCGCAGCACGGCGGGCAGCACGATGTGCGCGTCGGGGATCATGCCCGGCGTCACGCGCTTGCGGAACACCCAGTAGCTCCACGCCTGGTAGAGCAGGATGACGGGGAGGGCGACGACGGCGACGGCGGTCATGACGCCCAGTGTGTACGAGCCGCTCGCGGCGTTCCACACCGTGAGGTCGAACGCGGGGTCGATCGTCGAGGGGAGCACGCGCGGGAACATGGCCGCGAAGATCGCCCCGGCGCCCGCGAAGCCGAACGCCGCGTAGCCGATGAACGCGCGGCCCTCGCGCCGGCGCCGCGCCTGCAGCCATCCGAACAGAGCGGCCGCGACGGCGAGGGCCGTGAGCGCCCACGACAGCGGCGTGCCGCCGAAGCGCAGCTGCACCCACAGCGCCCACACGGCGGCGGGAACGAGGCACAGCGGAGCCCAGCGCGCCGCGAAGCGCCCGGCGCGCTCGCGCACGGGGCCGTCGGACTTCAGCGCGAGGAACGTCGCGGAGTGCGCGAGCGCGAAGCCGACCACGGCGAGGCCGCCCACGACGGCAGGGAGCGTCAGCCAGACGAACGGCCCTCCCACGCGGTTGCCGTTCTCGTCGAGCGGCAGCCCGGTCGAGGTCAGCGCGAGCGCGGCCCCGATGCAGAACGCGACGATGGTCGAGCCGAGGCCGATCATCCACGTCCAGAACGTCGCCCAGCGCGCCGTCGCCACCTTGCCGCGGTACTCGATGCCGACGGCGCGCACGATGAGACCGACGAGCGTGATCGTGAGCGGGAGGTAGAGCGCGGAGAACAGCGACGCGTACCAGTGCGGGAAGGCGGCGAAGATCGCCGCGCCCGCCGTGATGAGCCACACCTCGTTGCCGTCCCACACGGGGCCGATCGTGTTGAGCATGACGCGGCGGTCCTTCTCGGCGCGGGTCGAGAAGACCATGTGCATGCCCACGCCGAGGTCGAAGCCCTCGAGGAGGAGGTAGCCGATCCAGAGGACGGCGATGGCGATGAACCAGAAGACGGGAAGGGCGTCCATGGGGAGCTCCGTTCAGTAGGCGAACGCGAGGACGTCGTCCCGCTTCGCGTCGTCGTCGGGATGGTCGTCGTCGGCTTCGTGGGCGAGCTCGGGCATCGCGCTCGCGACCCCGCCGCGGATGTACGTCACGAGGAGGAAGAGCTCGACGACGAGGAGCACGCCGTAGACGGCGGCGAGGGTGATGACCGAGAACAGCAGCTCGCCCGCCGTGACGCCGGGTGAGACGGCGGCCGCGGTGAACATGAACACGCCGTCGACGCCCGTGGCGTCGGGGTTCGGCGCGACGACGAACGGCTGCCGCCCCATCTCGGTGAAGATCCAGCCGGCGATGTTGGCCGCGAAGGGCGCGACGATGCCGAGCAGAGCGAGCCGCATGATCCAGGGGGAGCGCGGCACGGTGCCCTTGCGGGTGAGCCACAGGGCCACGACGGCGGCCGCCGCGACGATGCCGCCCAGGCCGATCATGAGGCGGAAGCCCCAGTACGTGACCCACATGACGGGCACGTACTCGACCTCGCTGCCCGCTCGGTCGCCGTACAGCTCGTCGTCGGGGATGGTCTCGCCGTACTGGTCGACGTACTGCGGCTCCAGGTCGCTGATGCCCGGCATCTCCGCGCCCCACTCGCCCGTGCCGAGGAACCCGAGCACGCCGGGGATCTCGATGAGGGTGACGACGTCGGAGCAGTCGCGCGACCCGGGGTCGCCGAGGGAGAGCACGGAGAACGCCGAGCCCGTGTGGCAGGCGGCCTCCGCCGCGGCCATCTTCATGGGCTGCTGCTCGTACATGAGCTTGCCCTGGATGTCGCCCGTCGCGACGGTGCCGGCGAAGCCGAGGATGGCGACGATCGCGCCGAAGCGCAGCGACCAGATCCAGACGCCGTGATCCTTCTCGTCGCGGCCCGGCACGTCGGGAGCCGAGCCGACGACGACGCGGCCGGACGCGTCGACCGTGTCGATGCCGTCGTGGCGCCGGCGCCACAGGTGGTACCAGGAGATGCCGAGGAGGAACATCCCGGCGACGACGAGCGCGCCGAACACGGTGTGAGTGAACGCCGCGATCGCGGTGTTGTTCGTCAGCACGGCCCAGATGTCGGTCATCACGGGGCGGCCGTCGTCGCCGAGCTCGACGCCGACGGGGTGCTGCATCCACGAGTTCGCGACGATGATGAAGTAGGCGGAGACCCACGATCCGAGCACGGCGCACCACAGCGCCGCGAGGTGCAGGCCCTTGCGGAGGCGCCCCCATCCGAAGATCCAGACGCCGAGGAAGGTGGACTCGGCGAAGAAGGCGAGCAGCCCCTCGAGGGCCAGCGGGGCGCCGAACACGTCTCCGACGAAGCGGGAGTACTCGCTCCAGGCCATCCCGAACTGGAACTCCTGCACGAGACCCGTGGCGACGCCCAGGATGAAGTTGATGAGGTAGAGCTTGCCCCAGAACTTCGTCGCCCTCAGGAACTTCTCGTCGCCCGTGCGGACCCACGCCGACTGCAGGATCGCGACCGTCATGCCGAGGCCGATCGTGAGCGGCACCATGAGGAAGTGGTAGACGGTCGTGATGCCGAACTGCCAGCGGGCGATGTCGAGGACGTCCACGCGGGTCTCCTTCGCAGGGATGAGGTCGGGGTCTCCCGGCCTGCTCGCAATTCTACGCTCTGTAGAACTACTTCGACAGAGCATAGAAGAAATTCGACGGGGAGTAGAATTGGATGGCAGGATGGCCTGATCGCGAGTCCGCGTCGCGGACGCAGGCCGGGAGGAGGTGCGCATGGGGACGCTCGGCGAACTCGAACGCGCCGTCATGGACGCCGTCTGGGACGCGCAGGTGCCCGTGACCGCGTACGACGTCAAGGAGAAGCTCGAGGGGGACGGACGTCAGCTGGCCGCCACGACGCTGCTGACCGTGCTCTCCCGTCTCGAGAAGAAGGGCTTCGTCGCCTCCGACCGCTCCGTCCGCCCCCACCGGTACACGGCGGTCGCGTCCCGCGCCGAACACGTCGCGGAGCTCATGCACGAGGTGCTCGGCGAGTCGACCGACCGGATGGCCGTGCTCGAGCGGTTCGTCGGCGGCGTCTCGGCAGAGGACGCCGCCGTGCTCCGCAAGCTGCTGCGCGGCGCCGCCTGAGCCGACATCCCATGGCCGCGGCGCTACCCGCGCTCGCCGATCCGGCACTCGACGGCGCGCTGATCATCCCGCACGATCTGATCGTGTGGGGCGCCGTCGTGCTCGGCGTCGTCGCGCTCGCTCTCGCGTGGCCCGTCCCCGTCGCCCTCTCGCGGGCGACGTGGCCCATGCGCAACCCCGTCATCGCGCTCCTGCTGTGGCAGGCGATCGGCCTCGCGGGAGGCTTCTCGATGATCGGGGCGCTCGCCCTCGCGGGCCATGCCGTGGCCCCGCGGCACGGATGGATCGCCGTCGTGCCGGCGATCGCCTTCACGGTCTACCTGCTCGTGCACCTCGCCGTCACGGTCGTGCAGGTCACGCGCCAGCGCCGGCGGCACCTGGCGCTCCTCGACATGCTCACGTCGCCCCACCCGACGCGGGCGCGGACGCGGGTCATCGACGACGCCGTGCCGGTCGCCTACTGCCTGCCCCGCGGCGCCGGCTCCGTCACGGTGCTGTCGCAGGGACTGCTCGACCGACTCGACGCCGACGAGCTCGTCGCCGTCATCGCGCATGAGCGGGCGCACGTCGAGCAGCGGCACGACATCCTGCTCCTCGCCTTCCGCGCATGGCGCTCTGCGCTGCCGTGGTTCCCGATCGCGGCGCGCGCGGAGGCAGAGGTCGCGGCGCTCGTGGAGATGCTCGCGGACGACCATGCCCGCAGGGAGGTGCGGGACGAGGTGCTGGCCCGGGCCATCCTGCACGTCGGCGCGAGCGGCGTGCCGGGCGCCGAGGCGGCCGTCTCCGGCTCGACGCGCGTGAGCGACCGCTTCCGTCGGCTCGCCGAGTAGTTGGGGCGCTGGCGGGGCGCGCGTGTCGCCGCGTTTCGGGGCGACAGTCGGATTCTGCCGGACCCCTGCCGCGTTTCGCGTCCAACGGCGTGACGGTCGCCGCGAAACGCGGCAGCGGTTCTGCCGCGAGTCGCCCCGCCCGCTACGCCGACCCGCGGATGACGACCCGAGGGCGCGGGTGGGGGAGGATGGCCGTCCTGCCCGCGAGCACGGCGTCGACGTCGACGATCTCGAACTGCGCCGCCCCGTCGCTCTGCGACACCGTCGTCAGCTGCGGGTGCGTGCGCCGCGCCAGGGGGAGGTCGTCGATGCCGATCACCGCGAGCGCTCCCGGGACGTCGACGCCTGCGCGCGCGGCGGCCCCGAGCACGCCCACGGCCACCTCGTCGTTGTACGCCGCGACGGCGGTCGCACCGTCGGCGTGCAGCCGGGCGAGCTCGTCGGCGAGGCGCTCCTGCTCGTGCAGGGGGACGGCCGTGAGCGACACGTCGTGCGCGGCCGCGGCGCCGCGAGCGCCGGCCAGCCGCAGCTCGGCGAGCGCCGCGAGCTCGGGCTCGGCGGGCGTGACGTAGACGACACGACGATGGCCTCGATCCGCGAGGTACGCGATCTGCACCTCCGCGAGCTCGCCGATGCGCTCGGAGGCGGGGTCGTCGCCGGGTGAGGGGGCGACGATGCGCTCGACGCCGGCCTGCTCCAGGAGGGCGGTGAGCGCGGGGTCGAGCCCGCCCAGGGCGACGACCGCGACGGGCTGCAGTCGCTGGGCGAGCGTGACGAGGACCTCTCCCGCCTCGTCGGCGCCCGTGTACTGGTTCACGACCGGCACGTAGCCGCGGTCGACGAGCGCTCTCGACAGCGAGCGCGTCGCGCCCGCCACGAGCGCGCCCGGCGGGATGGTGCTGCTGTCGATCACGACGATGCCCGTGCTGCGCGAGGCGAGCGCGCGTGCGTGGACGCTCGGGACGTAGCCCAGCTCATCCGCCGCCTGCTGCACGCGCTGCCGCGTGGACTCCGGGATGGTCTGCCCCGGGGTGTCGTTCAGCACGTAGCTGACGGTCGCGCGCGAGACGCCGCTGGCGCGGGCGACGTCGGCGGCCGTGATCCGGCGGGATTCCTGTGAAGCCATGCGCGTCCTTGCGATCGAGGGGGCGGGCAAGATACATTCAACACCACACTGAAGCGCGTAAGTGGATGGCCGACGAGGGCGTCCGCGCGAGAGAAAGGCCTCCCATGCACCCCGCCGTCTCGAAGCTCTCGCTCGACGAGAAGCTCTCCCTGCTCACCGGCGACAGCTTCTGGTCCACCGCTTCCGTCGCGCACGCCGGCGTCGAGGGCGCCGTCCTCACCGACGGTCCGCACGGCGTGCGGCTGCAGTCGGGCAGCGCCGACCACCTCGGCATCAACGACAGCCACCCCGCGACGGCGTTCCCGACGGCCGCAGCCACCGGCTCGACGTGGGACCCCGCCCTCCTCGAGGAGATGGGCGAGGCGCTCGGCCGCGAGAGCCGGGCGCTCGGCGTCGACGTGCTCCTCGGCCCCGGCGTCAACATCAAGCGCTCGCCCCTGTGCGGCCGCAACTTCGAGTACTTCTCCGAGGACCCGCTCCTCGCGGGCGCGCTCGGCGCCGGATGGGTGCGCGGCATCCAGTCGCAGGGCGTCGGCGCCTCGCTCAAGCACTTCGCCGCCAACAACCAGGAGACCGAGCGCATGCGCGTGAGCGCCGAGGTCGACGAGCGCACGCTGCGCGAGATCTACCTCCCCGCCTTCGAGCGCACCGTGACCGACGCCC
This sequence comes from Microbacterium sp. NPDC055683, assembly GCF_053617895.1. Classification (NCBI taxonomy): domain Bacteria; kingdom Bacillati; phylum Actinomycetota; class Actinomycetes; order Micrococcales; family Microbacteriaceae; genus Microbacterium; species Microbacterium sp. NPDC055683. The sequence continues at coordinate 76,948 of NZ_JBSHGQ010000004.1, forward strand.
AGCCCGCGACCGTGATGTGCTCCTACAACCGCATCAACGGGACGTACGCCTCCGAGCACCACTGGCTGCTCACCGAGGTCCTCCGCGACGAGTGGGGCTACCAGGGCTACGTCGTCTCCGACTGGGGCGCCGTGTCGAACCCGGCCGCCGCCGTGGCGGCCGGCCTCGACCTGACGATGCCCGCCGCGGGCCCCCGACACGCGGCGGACGTCCGCGCCGCGCTCGAGTCGGGCGCGCTCGACGAGTCGGTCGTCGACCTCGCGGTCTCGCGCATCCTCACGGTGCACGACCGCCTCCGCGACGCGCGCGGCGAGACCCAGCCGGTCGACGTCGACGCGCACCACGCGCTCGCGCGCCGAATCGCCGCGGAGAGTGCCGTGCTGCTCGTGAACGAGGGCGGCGTGCTGCCGCTGTCTCCCGCGGAGGGCGGGGCGATCGCCGTCGTGGGCGCCTTCGCCGAGACCCCGCGCTATCAGGGCGCCGGCTCCTCGCACATCCAGCCGACCCGCCTCGACACCGCGCTCGAGGCCATCCGCACGACCGCGTCCCGCGAGGTGCGCTTCGCGGCGGGCTTCCGCCTCGACGGCGTCGAGGACGAGGCGCTGCGCGCCGAGGCCGTCGCCCTCGCCGCCGGGGCCGAGACGGTCGTGCTCTTCCTCGGCCTGCCGGACGCCGAGGAGTCGGAGGGCTTCGACCGCACGCACATCGACCTGCCCGCCGTGCAGCGCGCGCTCGTCGACGCCGTGGTCGAGGTGAACGCGAACGTCGTCGTCGTGCTGTCGAACGGCGCCGTCGTGGCGCTCGACGGCATCGCGGGGCGCGTGCCGGCCATCCTCGAGACGTGGCTCGGCGGCCAGGCCTCCGGGTCGGCGACCGCCGACATCCTGTTCGGCGCCGCCGAGCCCGGCGGCCGCCTCGCGGAGACCGTGCCGCTGCGCCTCGCCGACAACCCCGCCCACGTGAACTTCCCCGGCACGCCGAAGAAGGTCGTCTACGGCGAGCGGATCTACGTCGGCTACCGCTGGTACGACCGCACCGAGCGCGAGGTCGCGTTCCCGTTCGGATTCGGCCTCGGCTACACGACGTTCGCGCTGTCGGACGTCGCGGTGTCGGTCGCCGACCCCGCCGTCGCGCACGCGGTCGTCGAGGTCACCGTGACGAACACCGGCGCGCGTGCGGGCGCCGAGGTCGTGCAGGTCTACGTCGGCGACGTGGAGGCGTCGGTCGACCGCCCCGTGCGCGAGCTCAAGGGCTTCGCGAAGGTGCGCCTCGCCGCCGGCGCGTCGGAGCGGGTGCGCATCGAGCTCGATGAGCGCGCCTTCGCGTTCTGGGGCGAGAACGGATGGACCGTCGAGCCCGGTGCGTTCACGGTCGAGGTCGGTACGTCGTCGCGCGACATCACGGCGTCCGCCGAGATCGAGCTCGCGGTGCCCGTGCCGGAGTCGACGCTCGACATCGAGTCGACGATCGGCGACTGGCAGCGGCATCCGAAGGGCGCCGGCGTCCTCGAGTCCGCCCTCGCGGGGAACGGCGGGGCGTCGGCGGCGATCTTCGCCGACCCCGAGATCAGCCGCATGATGGAGTCGATGCCGCTGCGCACCGTGCTCGGATTCGGCGGCGACGTCGACGGCACGGCTGCCGCGCAGCAGCTGCTCGCGCAGGTGTGACGAACGGGAGGCCCGCACCCGGCAGGGCGCGGGCCTCCCGTTCAGGGCGCGTGCGGGCCTCGCGTTCAGGCGCGCGAGAGCCGCCCGTCGATCGCGGAGGGCGACAGGGCGTACTGCAGCGTCATCGTCGCCGCTCCCCGCACACCCGACGTGACGCCGCCGCGCGAGGGCTCGATGCGCAGGTGCTGCGTCGCGAGAGGGATGGACCGGCGATAGACGACCTCGCGCGCTCCGGCGATGAGGTGGTCGGCGACGCGACCGAGGCTTCCGCCTATGACGATGAGCGACGGGTTCACGAGGTTCACGACGATCGACAGCGCCTCGCCGAGGATGCGGCCCGCCTCGCGCGTGAGCGCGACGGCCTCGGGATGGCCCGTCTGCACGAGCCGGACGACATCCGCGTTGGAGGCGGCGTCGACGCCGCGGGCCCGGAGCGCCGCGGCCACGGCGGTGCCGCTCGCGACCGCCTCGAGATCGCCGTCGGGGTCGGCGACGAGCGGCGAGTCGGGCAGGCGCACGTGGATGTGGCCGAGATCGCCGGCCGAGCCGAGTGCGCCGCGCTGGATGCGTCCGCCGGAGATGATGCCGGCTCCGATGCCTGTGGCGACCTTGACGTAGACGAGGTCGTCGACCTCGCCCCCGCGCAGCGCGTGCTCGCCGATGGCGAGGATGTTGACGTCGTTGTCGACGTGCACCTCGCCGTCGATCCGCGCGCGCACGGCGGCGGGGATGTCGAACCCGTCCCATCCGGGCATGATCGGCGGGTTCACCGGGCGCCCCGAAGAATGCTCGACGGGGCCGGGGATCCCCACGCCGATGCCGAACAGCTCGGTGCCGGCGTCGGCGAGCAGCTCGCTCGCGTGCCCGAGGGCGATGTCGAGGCACGCCGCGGGGCCGGCCGTGATGTCGAGCTCGCGCGACACCGTCGCGATGGGCGATCCGGAGAGATCGGCGAGCCCGATCGTCGCGTGGTGCGCGCCGAAGTCGATCGCGAGCACGACCCCCGCCTGCGGGTCGAAGCGCAGCACCTGGGCGGGGCGCCCGCCCGTCGACGTCGCCGCGCCCGCGGGGACGAGCAGCCCGGCGCCGACGAGCGCGTCGAGCCGGGTCGACGCGGCGGCGCGACCGAGACCGGTGTCGGCGACGACCTCGCCGCGCGTGCGCGCCGAGCCGTCGCGGAAGGGCTGGAACAGCCCGCCTGCGGTCAGCGGTCCTGGGGCTTCGGGCATCCGTCCTCCTCGTCGGGTGCCAGCGTAGAGGATTTCCGCCGCCGTTACCCAGACTTTTGCTTGTCCATCGACAGAAGTGCGGATAGCATCGCAGGGATGGCCGTGAGAGCGCGGTCATCAGGACCCGCAGACTCAGAGAAGAGAGAACCATGTCCGCCTCCCCCTCCATCGCGCTCCAGCTCTACACGATCCGGGAGGCGGTGACCGCGGACGCCGGGGCCGCCCTCGCGCGCGCCGCCGGGATCGGCTTCGAGCAGATCGAGCTCTTCAACATCGTCGAGTGGCGCGCCGAGCTCGAGAAGGGTCTCGCCGCCAACGGCCTCACCGCCCCGACCGCGCACGCCGTGCTCTCCAGCGGCGAGCCGGAGGCGTTCTTCGAGGCCGCGCAGGCCCTCGGCGTGACGACCCTCATCGACCCGTTCATCGCCCCCGAGCGCTGGGCCGACCGCGACGAGGTGCTGCGCATCGCCGACGAGCTCGCCGCGCACGCCGAGAAGGCGAAGGCGTACGGACTCTCGTTCGGCTACCACAACCACTTCTGGGAGGTCGAGAACGTCTTCGACGGCGAGACCGCCCTCGAGGTGCTGGCCGGCGCCCTGCCGGCCGAGGTCGGCCTCGAGGTCGACGCCTACTGGGCCGCCGTGGGCGGCGCGGACGTGCCGGCTCTGCTCGCGTCGCTCGGCTCGCGTGTCCGGCAGCTCCACATCAAGGACGCACCCCTCGTCGACGGCGCCCTCAGCAAGGACCGGGAAGACCAGCTCCCCGCGGGCCAGGGCGCGATCGAGTGGCAGCCGGTCCTCGCCGCCGCCCCCCACGCCGAGCTGCTCGTCGTCGAGTTCGACGAGTACCGCGGCGACATCTTCGACGGCATCGCCCAGGGGCTCGCGGGCACGCGCGCCCTCCTCGGCGCCTGACGTCCACCCGGAACCAGAGAGAAAGCGAGCGTCCCGTGAGCGGACAGCAGCCCGTCGGCGTCGGATTCATCGGCGCCGGCATGATCAGCGACACCTACCTCGAGCACCTCGGGCAGTTCCCCGACGTGACGGTCGTGGCGGTCGGCGACATCGACACGGCCCGTGCGGCGGCGCAGGCCGAGAAGCACGGCGTGCCGTTCTCCGGCACCCCCGACCAGGTCCTCGCGCACCCCGACGTCGAGCTGATCGTCAACCTCACGATCCCCGCCGTGCACGCCGAGGTGTCGCTCGCCGCGATCGACGCCGGCAAGCACGTGTGGAGCGAGAAGCCCATCGCCGTCGATTTCGCCTCCGGCCAGGAGCTCGTGCGCCGCGCGGCCGAGAAGGGCCTGCGCGTCGGCATCGCCCCCGACACCGTTCTCGGCCAGGGCGTGCAGAGCGCGCTGCGCGCCATCGCGCGCGGCGACATCGGCCAGCCCATCGGCGCATCGACGCAGATGATGAGCATCGGCCCCGACAAGTGGCACCCGAATCCCGACTTCTTCTTCGCGCCGGGCGCCGGCCCCGTCTTCGACATGGGGCCGTACTACCTCACGACGCTCGTCAACGTGTTCGGATCGGTTGCGAAGGCCTCCGCCTTCGGCCTGTCGAGCACGAAGACGCGCACCGTCGTCGCCGGCGACCGCGCAGGGCAGGAGTTCCCCGTGCTCGTGCCCACGCTCGTGAACGCGAACCTCGAGTTCGTGGAGGGCGGCACGAGCTCGAGCATCTTCAGCTGGGAGTCGTGGCTCACCCGGATGGGTGTCGTGGAGATCACGGGGACGGAGGGCACGCTCGTCATCCCCGACCCGAACATGTTCGAGGGCCCGCTGCGCATCCTCCGGGGCGGCGTGGGCGACCCGCGCGAGCAGGAGTGGGAGGACCTCCCCGTCGACGGCATCGTCGGAGGGCGCGGCCTCGGCGTCGTCGACCTCGTGCGCGGCATCCGCGAGAACCGCCCGCACCGTGCATCGGGCGACATCGGCCTGCACGTGCTGGAGACGATGATCGCGATCGACCGATCGATCGCGACGGGCGAGACGGTCGCCGTCGAGAGCCGCATCGAGCGGCCGGCGCCCATCCCCGCGGACTGGACGCCCTATGAGCTCTGACATCGGCGCCGGCTTCGTCGGCGGAGGATTCATGGCGCGCGTGCACAGCCGTGCCGCGCGCGCCGCCGGCGCCCGCCTCGTCGGCGTGAGCTCGTCGTCGGCCGAGCGCGCGTCGTCGGCCGCGGCCGACCTCGACATCGAGAACGCGTTCGCGGGCTACGACGCGCTGCTCGCCGAGCACGACGTCGACGTCGTCCACGTCGTCACGCCCAACGCGCAGCACGCCGAGCAGACCCTGTCGGCGCTCGCCGCAGGCAAGCACGTGGTGTGCGAGAAGCCCATCGCGACGACGTCGGCGGACGCGCGCCGCCTGGTCGACGCCCAGGCCGGCTCGGGTCTCGTCGGCGCCGTGCCGTTCGTCTACCGGTACCACCCCATGGTGCGCGAGGCGCGGGCGCGCGTCGCGGCGGGCGGCGAGGCCGTGCTGTCGGTCGACGCCGCCTACCTGCAGGACTGGCTGCTCGGCGAGGAGGACGGCAACTGGCGCGCGGGCGCCGCGGGCGGCGCCTCGCGGGCCTTCGCCGACATCGGCTCGCACCTGTTCGACCTCGTCGAGTTCGTCACGGGCGAGCGGGTCGTGAAGCTGAGCGCCCTCACGCGCACCGTGTTCGCCGAGCGCGCCGGCCATCCCGTCGCGAACGAGGACATCGCCGCCGTGCTGTTCCAGCTCTCCGGCGGGGCGCCCGGCACGGCGCTCGTGAGCCAGATGGCGGCGGGCCGCAAGAACGGGCTCACGCTCGAGGTGCACACGGGCGACGCCGCATACCGCTTCGAGCAGGAGCGGCCGGAGGACCTCTGGATCGGGCGCCGCGACGGCGTGCTGCTGCTGCCGCGCGAGGAGGGCATCCTCTCGCCCGACGCCGCGCGCCTGTGCCGTGTGCCGTCCGGCCATCCGATGGGGTACCAGGACGCCTTCAACGCGTTCGTCGCCGATGCCTACGCGGCGACGGCGGGCGCGGAGCCCGAGGGGCTCGCCACGTTCCGCGACGGTCTCCGCGCGGCGCAGCTGACCGAGGCGGTCGTCGAGTCCGCGCGCACGGGCGCGTGGGTCGAGACGCCATTCGACGAATGAACCGACCAGGAGGAACCATGAGCGAGGCACGGCATCCCGTCACCCTCTTCACCGGCCAGTGGGCCGACATGCCGTTCGAGGAGCTCGCCCAGCGCGCGGCGGAGTGGGGCTACGACGGCCTCGAGATCGCCGCGTCGGGCGACCACCTCGACCTGCGGCGTGCCGACGAGGACGACGCCTACGTGCAGTCGCGGCTCGACATCCTCGACAAGTACGGCCTCAAGGTCTGGGCGATCTCGAACCATCTCGCCGGCCAGGCCGTGTGCGACGACCCCATCGACTTCCGGCACCAGGCCATCCTGCGCGACTACGTGTGGGGCGACGGCGACGGCGAGGGCGTCCGCCAGCGAGCGGCCGAGGACATGAAGCGCGCGGCGCGCGTCGCGCGCAAGCTCGGCGTCGACACCGTCGTCGGGTTCACGGGCTCGAAGATCTGGCCGTACGTGGCGATGTTCCCGCCCGTGCCGGCCGACGTCATCGACGCCGGCTACGAGGACTTCGCGAACCGCTGGAACCCCATCCTCGACGTGTTCGACGCCGAGGGCGTGCGGTTCGCGCACGAGGTCCACCCGTCGGAGATCGCCTACGACTACTGGACGAGCGTGCGCACCCTCGAGGCGATCGACCGCCGCGCGGCGTTCGGGTTCAACTGGGACCCCTCCCACATGGCGTGGCAGGGCGTCGACACGGTGTCGTTCATCGGCGACTTCGCCGACCGCATCTACCACGTCGACTGCAAGGACACCCGCATCCGCGCCGCCTCGGGGCGCCAGGGCGTCCTCGGATCCCACCTCCCCTGGGGCGACCCGCGCCGCGGCTGGGACTTCGTCTCCACCGGGCACGGCGACATCCCGTGGGAGGACGCCTTCCGCGCCCTCGCCGCGATCGGCTACGACGGCCCCATCTCGATCGAATGGGAGGATGCCGGCATGGACCGCCTCCACGGCGCCGCGGAGGCGGTGGCCTACATCCGCTCGCTGCTGTGGAAGCTCCCTGCGGCGTCGTTCGACGCCGCCTTCAGCAACCAGTAGGCGCTGCACGCACAGAACGCCGTCCCGGAAGTCCGGGGCGGCGTTCTGCGCGTCGTCGAGCTCTTATGTTGAAAAGCAGCAGAAGTAGGTCTAGTCTCGACACAAATCCCCTGACGAAGGAGTCACCATGCCGAACGGCCTGCTCGATGCATCGAGCCTGCGCGTCCATCCCGATGGCGCGGCGCTGCAGCTCACGATCCCGTGGTATCGCAGCCTGTGGCTCTCGTCGGTGACATCGCTCGCCGTCCGGATCGACGACGAGCCCGTCGCGGAGGCGGACCTCGCGTTCGAGCTCGACGGCGTGCGATACGCCCTCGGCGCCCTCCCCGCGCAGAGCGACGTGCTCTGGTACCTGCAGAGCCATCCGGTGCTCGTCATTCGGCGCGACGAGCCCATCGCCCTCGGCGACACGCTCGACGTCGTGATCCACGGCGAGCTGCGGCTGCCGTACATGCAGATCGCGCCCGGGGCCGACGGCGGGCCCGGCGTCTACGTCCCGAACGTCGTGCACCAGGAGCTCCGCCTCACGGCGACCGACCATGACGCGGCCCCCGTCGGTCTCGAGACGGCCGTGCCGCCCGCCCCCGTCGACGACGAGCGCGATCCGTTCCGGCTCGGGCTCACGCTCTACTCCGCGAGCGCCGAGTTCCGCGCCGGGTGGTACGACTTCGACGGCCTGCTCGACCGCGTCGCGGAGCTGGGCATCGGCCCCGGCATCGAGATCGTCGCCTCGCAGATGGTGCCGACGTACCCGCGCGTCTCCGACGAGTTCGAGCGCACGTGGCGGGCCGCCTTCGACCGGCACGGCTTCGCGGCGAGCTCGTTCGGCGCCAACCTCGACATGGGCCGCCGGCGCGACCGCGACATGACGCCCGACGAGGAGTTCGAGGTCAGCGAGCTGCTCTTCGAGGGGGCGAAGCGGCTCGGGTTCCCGCTCGTGCGCATCCAGTCGGCCAAGCCGGACCTGCTGCGACGGCTGCTGCCCGTCGCGGAACGGCTCGACCTGCAGCTCGCCTACGAGATCCACGCGCCGTCGGGCCCGAACGCCCCCGAGGTGATGCGCATCCGCGAGCTCTACGCCGAGCTCGACTCCCCGCTGCTCGGCTTCGTCGCCGATTTCTCGGCGACCATGCACGCGATGTCGCCGACGCTGCTGAGGGCCGTGCGCCGGGCGGGTCTCGACGACGAGGCCATCCGCCATCTGCAGCAGATCTGGGCGACGGACGAGCCCATGCGCGCGCGGCAGGAGCAGTTCATCGCGTACCTGCGAGGGAGGGGCTTCGACCCGGGCCGGCTCGGGGCCTTCGCGCACCTCGCCTTCAACATGCACGGCCACGTCGACCCGCGCGAGTGGGCCGACATCATGCCGCAGATCCTGCACGTGCACGCCAAGTTCTACGACATCGACGACACGGGTCAGGAGCCCGCGATCGACTACCCCGAGCTCGTGCGCGTCTTCGTCGAGGGCGGATATCGCGGCTACTGGTCGAGCGAGTGGGAGGGCCACGCCTTCGCCGAGCTCGGCGAGGTCGACCCGCTCGCGCTCGTGCGCCGGCAGCACGACCTCATCCGCGCGAGCATGCGCCGGGCGGTGCAGCCGGCCTGAACCGCCCTCGAGACCAGCCCCGTCGTCGAAACCAGTGCTCCCGGCATGGGTTTCGACGACGGGGGCGAGCTTCGTGCGGATGGTGCGGGTGCCGCGCGCTTCCATGGAGCTGATGCGCGGCATCCGAAACCCTTATGTGTCTTTCCGGCAGAACGAGGGCATGCTTCTCCTCAGGAGCAGCAAGGCTCCCGTACCCGCGCACTTCCGACGATGACGTCAGAAAGGCAACTCCATGACACAGCGCACCCTGCGGCCCCTCGCCGCCCTCGCCATCCCCGCCGTGGGCCTCCTGGCCCTCTCCGCCTGCACGAGCAGCACCGAGACGGAAGGGGAGGGAACGAACGAGCAGGTCGAGTTCAGCTTCACCTTCGCGACGTCGAACAGCCTCGAGAGCCCCTACCAGACGCTCGCCGAGGAGTACATGGCGGCGCACGAGGGCGTCACCATCACGGCGAACGCGGTTCCCAACGACTCGTACGGCGAGACCGTGCGCACGCAGCTGCAGGCGGGCAACGCCTCCGACGTCATCCAGACGACGCCGGGATCCGGTGATCCCCGCAGCATCATCCCCCTCGCCGAAGCCGGCTTCCTCGAGCCGCTCGGAGACACCGCGGCGTCGCTCGTGCCCGAGGGGGCCGATGCGCTGTTCGCGATCGACGGCGAGGTCTACGGCCAGGCGCTGGACTTCACCCTGTCGTCGCTCGTGCTCAACGTGACCGCCGCGGAAGGCGTGGGCATCGACGAGTTCCCGACGACGACGGACGATCTCCTCGCCGCCTGCGCCACGGCCGCAGACGCCGGTGCATCCCTCGTGGTGCTCGCCGGTGCGGCCGCACCCAACACGGGAATGGCGGCCCAGGCCATCTCGGCGACGCGCGTGTACGCGGAAGACCCGGAGTGGAACGCCAAGCGCGCGGCGGGCGAGGTGACGTTCTCGGACAGCCAGGGCTGGCACGACACGCTGCAGACGATCGTCGACATGAGCGAGGCCGGCTGCTTCCAGGCCGGTGCGGAGGGGGCCGGCTTCGACGCCATCACCAACGGGCTCGGCCAGGGGGCGTCGCTCGGCGGCTTCATCCCCTCGGGAGCGGCGGTCGAGATCGGCGCGGCGGCGCCCGACGTCGAGTGGGCCATCGAGCCGTTCCCGGCGGCGGACGGCGGCGAGCCGTACCTCATCGCGAGCTCGAACTACACGCTCTCGATCAACGCGGCATCCGAGAACAAGGAGGCGGCGGCCGACTTCCTCGAGTGGCTCGCGCAGCCCGCGCAGTCCGAGCGCTACTCCGAGCTCTCGGGCGAGCTGCCGGTCGCGGGCATCGAGGGTCTCGACCTCGAGGGGACGATGTACGAGCCGGTGGCGGAGCTGCTGCAGTCGGGCGCGTACGCGGGGCTCCCCAACGCCTTCTGGAAGGGCGAGGTCTACGAGAAGCTCGGGGTGGGCGTGCAGGGCCTGCTGACGGGTCAGAAGTCGATCGACGACGTGCTCGCCGACATGGACGCCGCCTGGGGCGAGTGACGCTCCCCGGTCGAGGGGCGAGGGCGGCTCCCGGGCTGCCCTCGCCCCTTATGTCGGTTATCGAAATTACTTATGTGTGTTTTCTACCTAGGTCGGCCATACTGGGTTCAGCCCCGCACCTGGGCGAGGCTCCTGCACCGCGTGACGACGACGTCAGAAGGGCACAGATCATGACACAGCACCGCCGCCTCATCCGGACGGGCGCCTTCACAGGAGCTCTCGCCATCGGTGCGATCGTCCTCGCCGGCTGCTCTGGCACGACCGACGACTCCGATGGGTCGACGAGCTTCTCGCTCGGCTTCCCCGTCTCGAACGAGGAGGAGACCGCGTACGAGATCCTCGCCACCCAGTACATGGACGAGCACCCCGACGTCGAGATCACGATCAACCGGATGCCGGGCGAGAGCTACAACACGAACATCCGCACGCAGCTGCAGGGCGGCAACGCTCCCGACGTGTTCCTCTCCGCGCCGGGGAACGGCCAGGCGATCAGCATCCTCCCGCTGGGCGAGGCCGGGCTGGTCGAGCCCCTCGGGGACACGGCCGCCGGCCTCATCCCCGAGGGCTCCGAGCATCAGTTCGAGGTGGACGGCACCGTCTACGGCCAGCCCCTCAACATCGCCGCGGCAGGCGTCGTGTTCAACCAGACCGCCGCCGAGGCCGCGGGCATCACGGAGTACCCCTCGGATTGGGAGGGCGTGCTCGACGCCTGCGAGACGGTCGCCGCGACGGGTGGATCGTTCTTCGTGGTCGCGGGCGCGGTCGGCGCGAACGCGGGGATGATGGCGCAGGCCATCTCCGCCACGCGCGTGTATGCCGACACGCCCGACTGGAACACCCAGCGCGCGGACGGCGACGTCACCTTCGCCGACTCCGAGGGATGGGCCGACACCCTGCAGGCCGTCGTCGACATGAACGATGCCGGGTGCTTCCAGGGCGGCGTCGAGGGCGCCGGGTTCGACGCCATCACGAACGGTCTCGTGCAGGGCACCTCGACGGCGATGTTCGGCCCCAGCGGGACGACACGCGACCTCACGCAGGCCGCGGACGGCGCCGCCACCTTCCTCGCCGAGACCTTCCCACCGGTCGACGCGGCCGACGGCGTGTTCGGCTTCGCGAGCTCGACCTACTCCTACTCGATCGCGGCCTCGTCGCAGAACAAGGAGGCCGCGCACGCCTTCCTCGACTGGATGGCCGAGCCCGAGCAGGCCGAGAGGATCGCCGAGGAGTCCGGCACCCTTCCGATCACGGGCTACGCCGACATGGACTTCACCGGCACGGCGTTCGAGCCGCTCGCCGACATGCTCGCGAACGGCGACTTCGTGCCGCTGCCGAACTCGGACTGGGCGAACTCGGCCGTGTACGACGCGCTCGGCACGGGCGTGCAGGGGCTGTTCACGGGGCAGAAGACGGTCGACCAGGTGCTGGCCGACCTCGACAGCGCCTGGGGCGAGTGACCGCACGGCGAGACCGAGGCACAGGAGACGAGATGACTGCGATGATGCAGCCGCAGACTCGAGGCGAATCGGCCACGGAGGCCGTCGTCGTCCCCCGACGCGGCGGACGGAGGAACGGCTTCCGAGCCCAGGCACGACCGCGCCGCACGGGCCTGCTGACCTTCGGGCACTGGTGGTGGGCGCTGCCGGGGATCGTCCTCGTGCTCGGCATCCACTACGCCGCGACGATCGCGGGAGGATTCTTCGCCTTCACGGACTGGACGGGCATCGGCGCGTTCGAGTTCATCGGCATCGACAACTTCACCCGCATCTTCGCCGACCCGTCGAAGATGCTCGCGCTGGGGAACACCCTCTTCCTGGCGTTCGGGTCGGTCATCCTCACCAACGTCATCGGCCTCGGTCTCGCCGTCGCCCTCAACCGGCTCCTCAAGACGCGCTACATCCTCCGCACGCTCTTCTTCATGCCGGTCGTGCTCAGCCCGCTCGCCGTGGCCTACGTGTGGAAGTTCATCTTCGACTACAACGGGCCCCTTAACGCCGCGCTCACGGCGATCGGGCTCGGCGACCTCGCCCGCGCATGGGTGGGCGACCCGACGTTCGCGATCTGGACCATCCTCATCGTCATCGTCTGGCAGCAGACGGGCTTCTCGATGGTCATCTACGCGGCGGGCCTCGCCGGCGTGCCCGTCGAGATCGAGGAGGCGGCGACGATCGACGGCACGACGCTCTGGCAGCGGTTCTGGCACGTCACGCTCCCGGCCATCCGCCCCGCCGTCGCGATCGCCACGACCCTCGGCCTCGTGAACGGCCTGCGGATCTTCGACCAGATCATGGCGCTCACGGGCGGCGGCCCCGCCGGCGCCACCGAGACCCTCGCGACCGAGGTCTACAAGCAGGCGTTCTCGCTCGGCCAGTTCGGCTACGGCGCCGCGCTCGCCCTCGTGCTCACGGCCATCATCCTCGTCTTCGCGATCATCCAGCAGCGCGTGACGCAGGAGAAGGAGGACTGACATGTTCCGCTATACCAAGCTCACCGCCGTGCGCGAGGTGCTCATCTGGGTGCTCGCCCTCGTCTTCCTGCTGCCGTTCTTCTTCCTCGTGTCGACCGCGCTCAAGACCGACGAGGAGGTCTTCCAGTCCTCCCCGCTGGCGCTGCCGGCCGCTCCCCAGTTCGGCAACTTCGCCGACCTGTTCACCGCGCAGGGGCAGAGCAACATCGTGCTCGGCCTCGTGAACTCGGTGATCCTCACGCTCGGCGCCATCCTGGGTCTCGTCCTCCTCGGCTCGCTCACGGGCTACGTCATCATGCGCTCGACGCAGCGGTGGACGAAGGGCGCCTACTACCTCTTCCTCATCGCGATCATCCTGCCCGCCCAGCTCGGCACGGTGCCGCTCTACATCGGAGCGCGCGCGATCGGCCTGACGGGGACGCTCTGGGGCATGATCATCCTCTACACGGGCATGATGCTGCCGCTCGCGATCTTCCTCTACGCCGGGTTCTTCCGCGGTCTCGGCACGGAGTACGAGGAGGCAGCGGCGATCGACGGCGCGACGAAGACGCAGATCTTCTTCCGCATCGTGCTGCCGCTGATGGCGCCCGCGACAGGCACCGTCGCCATCCTCACGGGGCTCATCGTGTGGAACGACTTCATGACGGCGCTCATCTTCCTGGGCGGCTCCGACGCGCAGACGCTGCCCGTCGCGATGTACTACTTCATCGGGTCGCTCGTCTCGCAGTGGAACAAGATCTTCGCGATCGTGCTCGTCTCGATGATCCCGATCCTCACCTTCTACCTCGTCGCGCAGAAGAAGTTCATCCAGGGCTTCGCGGGCGGTCTGAAGGGATGACCGCGCTCTCCCCGCGGACGCCCGCCGACCTCGGCGACGGGACGTTCGCGAACCCCGTCCTGCCCGGAGACCGTCCTGACCCCTCCGTGCTGCGTGTGGGCGACGAGTACTTCCTCACCTTCTCGTCGTTCGACGCGGCGCCGGGGCTGCAGATCTGGCGCTCGCCCGACCTCGTGAACTGGACCTTCGCGGCGAACGCGCTCGAGCATCCGCTCAGCACGGTGTTCGCCCCCGAGCTGGTCGCGCACGACGGGCGGTACTTCCTCTACATCCCGTTCGTCCCGAGCGCCTGGGGCGACGAGCGCATCGACAGCCCGCAGATCTGGGTCGCGACGGCCGACCATCCCGCGGGGCCATGGAGCGAGCCCGTCTTCACGGGGATCTCCGGAGCCATCGACCCGGGGCACGTCGTGGGGGAGGGCGGCGAGCGCTACCTGTTCGTCAACGGCATCCGCCGCTGCCGGCTCTCGGCGGACGGACTGACCGCCGTGACGCCGCTCGAGCAGGCCTACGACGGCTGGCGCCACCCCGACGACTGGGTGACAGAGGCGTACGCGCTCGAGGGCCCCACCTTCTTCCGCCGGAACGGGTGGATCTACCTCGTCAGCGCCATCGGCGGCACGAGCGGCCCGGCGACAGGTCACATGGTCATCGTCGCGCGGTCGCGCTCGGTGAACGGCCCGTGGGAGAACGCACCCGGCAACCCCGTCGCGCGCACCTGGTCCGCCGAAGAGGCGTGGTGGTCGCGCGGCCACGCGACCCTGCTCGAGGGACACGACGGACGGTGGTGGATGGTCTCGCACGGGTACGCGAACCGGTACCGCACCCTGGGGCGGCAGACCCTGCTGGAGCCGATCGAGTGGACGGCGGACGGATGGCCCGTCGCGCCGGCGCGCGACCTGGGCGCCCCGCTCGTGAAACCGGCGGGCGAGGGCCATCCGACCGCGGTGCCGGCGCCGTCCGACGACTTCGACGCCCCGGCGTGGGGCGAGCGCTGGGTCTTCGACGACCCCGCGCGCGACGAGCGCGACCGCGCGCGCTTCGACGGCGGCGCGCTCGTTCTGGCCGGCAAGGGCGACGGTCCCGCCGACGCGTCGCCGCTCACGACCTGGTCGATGGACAGCGCCTACGAGGTCGAGGTCGAGCTCGAGGTGTCGGGCGGGGCGCAGGGCGGCCTGCTGCTGTGGTTCAACCGCCGGCTCTTCTTCGGGCTCGGCTGGGATGGCGAGGCGCTCGCCGGGTACGCGGGCGGCATCCGCACGCACCACCGCGAGCCCGCCGAGCCGGGTGACGTCATCCAGCTGCGGCTGCGGAACGACGCCCACATCGTCACCGGCTGGTTCCGCCGGCCGGGCGAGGAATGGACCCGCTACGGCGTGCGGTACGACACCGAGGGCGCGCACTCCGCCACCGTCATGGACCTCAAGAGCCTCCGACCCGCGCTGTTCTCCGCCGGGAGCGGCGAGGTCGCCTTCCGGTCGTTCCGATACGGCGTCGTGGGGGAGGAGACGCGATGACCGGCAACCGCCCTGCGTTCGCCCGATTCTGCGAGCTGTTCTACACGCGCAAGCGGGTCGCCGAGGCCTTCGCCTTCCTCGTGTCGGACGACTACCGGCAGCACAACCCGGCGATCGCCGACGGACCGGCGGCGGCGGTCGCCGCGCTCACCCCGAAGTTCGACGGCTCGCCCGAGGCCCGCTTCGAGATCCAGCGGATCATCGTCGACGGCGACCTCGCGATGGTGCATGTGAAGGCCTCCCGACCCGGCGCTCCGGACGCCGCCGTCGCGGACATCTACCGATTCGAGGACGGCCGGATCGTCGAGCACTGGGACGTGCTGCAGCCCGTTCCCGTGCATGCCGTCCACGACCATCCGATGTTCTGACGAGAGGAGCGCCGATGTACCGGCTCTCACCCAATATCGAGCTGCTGTTCACCGAGGCGGGAGACTACGCCGCGCGCGTGCGCGCCGCCGCAGCGGCCGGCTTCGACGCCGTGGAGATGTGGGGCCCGACGGGCGTCGACGCCCCGGCCCGGCCCAAGGACCTCCCCGCGCTCAAGGCCGCGCTCGAGGAGACGGGCACGCAGCTGACGGCGCAGCTCGCCGAGCCGCGCACGCAGTTCATGATCCCGCCGTGGGACCACTCGGAGTTCTTCCGCAAGCTCGACGAGGGCGTCGGCATCGCGAACGAGCTCGGCTGCCCGCGCATCGTCGTCGGCAGCGGTACGGGCTTCGGCGGCTGGAAGCGGCAGGTCCAGCTCGACAAGCTCGTCGAGATCTACCGGAAGGCCGTCGCGCAGATCGACGGCTCGGGCGTGGGGCTCGTGCTCGAGCCCGTCAACGTGCGCGTCGACCATCCCGGCTCGCTGCTCGACCGCACGGCCGAGGCGGTGCACGTCGCGCGCGGCGTCGACTCGCCGGCGTTCGGCGTGCTGTACGACATCTACCACTCGGCCGTCGAGGGCGAGGACATGGCGGCGGAGCTCGCGAACGCGGGCGACCTCGTGCACTACGTGCAGCTCGCCGACGCCCCCGGCCGCGGCGAGCCGGGAACGGGAGAGCTCGACTGGCCCGAGCGCCTCGGCATCCTCCGAGCCGCGGGCTACGCCGGCCCGATCGGCCTCGAGTACTACCCGACGACGGAGTCCTCCGCGTCCGTCCGCCGCATCGTCGACTGGGCGGCCGGCGCATGAGCATCTCCTCCTCCTCCTCTCTCGCCCAACGGATATCCGCTTGCCGAGAGCACACCGGATTCTGCGTTATCCGATGGCCTCTCGTCCAACGGATATCCGTTGGACGAGGGTGTGAGCGGGGTGCGCGATGAGCAGGTACCCCGCGGAGGTCGACGTCGTGATCGTCGGCTCCGGCCCCACCGGGGCCGCCTACGCCCGCATCCTCTCGGAGCAGGCGCCCGGCGCGACGATCGCCATGCTCGAGGTCGGGCCGACCGTGTCGAACCCGCCCGGTGCGCACGTGAAGAACATCGTCGACGCCGACGAGCGCGCTGCCGCGCAGCGCCGCTCGCAGGGGCCGGGCGAGGGCGAGCCCACCGTCAACGGGCCCGGTGCGGTCAAGGCCGGCGACCGTCGCGCGCGCCCCGGCACCTACCTCCTCCCCGACGGCTACGTGCAGGCGGGGGAGGACGGCCTGCCCGTCGCGGCGTTCTCGAGCAACGTCGGCGGGATGGGCGCGCACTGGACGGCCGCGTGCCCTCGGCCCGGCGGCAGCGAGCGCATCGCGTTCCTCGACGTCGACGGCGAGCTCGACGAGCTGCTCGACGACGCCGACCGGATCCTGGGCGTGACGGCCGACGCGTTCGACGCGGCGCCGTTCGCCGCGATCGTGCGCGAGCGCCTCGCGCCGGTCGTCGACGACGGCAGGCCCGCCGATCGCCGCGTGCAGCGCATGCCGCTCGCGGTGCACCGCCGCGACGACGGCCGCCTCGTGTGGTCGGGCTCCGACATCGTGCTCGGCGACGTCACGCGCGCGAACCCCCGGTTCGCGCTCTTCGACGAGACGCTCGTGACGCGCGTCCGGCAGACGGATGGCCGCGCTTCCGGCGTCGAGGTCCGCGACCTGCGCGACGGCACGGTGCACGAGATCGCCGCCCCGCACGTCGTCGTCGCAGCGGACGCCCTGCGCACCCCGCAGGTGCTGTGGGCGTCGGGCATCCGCCCCGCGGCGCTCGGACGCTACCTCAACGACCAGGCGCAGGTCGTGTTCGCGTCGCGGCTGCGGGGTGTCGAGGCGCCCGTGCGGGATGACGCGGCGGGAGCGCTCAACGAGACGAGCGGCGTCAGCTGGGTGCCGTTCACCGAGGAGTTCCCGTTCCACGGGCAGATCATGCAGCTGGACGCGTCGCCCGTCCCCCTCGCCGACGACGACCCGGTCGTCCCCGGCTCCATCGTCGGGCTCGGGCTGTTCTGCGCGAAGGACCTGCAGGCCTCCGACCGGGTCGCGTTCGACGACGTCGAGGTCGACGGCTACGGCATGCCGGCCATGCGGATCCACTACACGCTCACGGCCGCCGACCACGCCGTGATCGAGCGCGCCAAAGACGAGATCGTGCGCCTCGGCGCCGTGGTGGGCGAGCCGCTCGACGAGCGGGCGTTCGTCATGCCGCTCGGCTCGTCGCTGCACTACCAGGGCACCGTGCGAATGGGCGCGGTGGACGACGGCACGAGCGTGTGCGACCCGTTCGGCGAGGTGTGGGGCGCCCCCGGCGTCTTCGTCGCCGGCAACGGGGTCATCCCGACGTCCACGGCCTGCAACCCGACGCTGACGTCGGTCGCACTGGCCATCCGCGGCGCTCGCCGCATCATCAGCAGGATCTTCCCGGACACACAGGAGGAATCGTGATCCCCGACCGCATCATCGAACCCGGCACCCTCACGACGGACGGCGCCCGCGCCGCCGTCGAGGTGCGCATCCCCTGGTACCGCGCGCTGCCGGCCTCGTGCATCGCCGGCGCCTCGCTCACGGTCGACGGCGTCGAGGCGCCCGCAGACTCGCTGCGGTGGACCCTGAACGGCGAGGAGCGCACCTTCGCCGAGATGGTCGACGACACCGACAGCTGGTGGTTCCCGCTCGACTCGGCCGTGCTCTCGGGCGGGGTGGCGGTGCCGGCCGACGGCGCCGACCACACGGTCGAGGTCGGCCTCACCCTGTACATCCCGTACATCATCATCGGCGACGACGAGACCCTCCACATCGAGGAGCGCGACGCCAAGACCATGAAGGCGGCAGCAGCATGACCTCTCTCGGCGCGCCCATCCAGGGCGTCACCCTCTACAGCTTCACGCGCGCGTTCCACGGCCGCGAGCACGATCTCGAGTCGCTCATCCGCAAGACGGCGGCGGATGGCTTCGGCCCCGGTCTCGAGATCATCGGCTTCTCGAGCTTCCGCGGCTTCCCCGACGTCGACGACCGGTTCGCTGGATGGTTCCGCGACCTCGTCGCCGAGACGGGGCTCGTGCAGACGTCGCTCGCCATCAATGCCGATATCGGCATCCACCGCGACCGCCTGCTCACGCAGGACGAGCTCATCGAGTACATGCGCCGTCAGATCGAGGCGGCGGCGAAGCTCGGCTTCCCCATCGCCCGTGTGCAGATCTCCCTCACGCCCGACTCCATGGAGGCGCTCGCGCCCGTCGCGGAGCGCTACGGCGTCACGCTCGCGCTCGAGGTGCACGCCGACCAGTACGCGAGCCACCCGCGCATCCTCGCGCTGCGCGACCGCTACGAGAAGGTCGGCTCGCCCCTGCTCGGCTTCACGGCCGACTGGGGTGCCACGACCGTCGGCTTCGCCCCGTCGCTCGTCGAGGCGTACCGCCGTCGCGGCGCGTCGGAGGAGCTGCTGGCCGCGGTGGTCGACCTGTGGCAGGAGTTCTACCGCCAGGGACCGCCTGCCGACCAGGCAGAGCACGAGCAGCGCTTCGGCCGGTTCATCGGGCTGGCCGGGCAGCATGGCCAGCCGCAGTTCGGCATCGACTTCGGCATCAACGGGACAGGCCTGTTCGGCCCCGCCCCCGTCGACGACTGGCTCGAGATCATGCCGTGGATCCGTCACGTGCACGGCAAGTTCTTCGGGATCGACGAGTCGGGCGAGGAGCCCTCGGTGCCCGTGCGCGACCTCGTGCGCCTGCTCGTCGAGCACGGCTACCAGGGCGCCATCTCGAGCGAGTACGAGGGATGGCACTGGAACCACTGGCAGAGCCCGTTCGACATCATCGCGGCCGAGCAGGTGGTGCAGCGCTCGGCGGCCGAGGCCGCCGGATCGCGCATGGTGACCGATGCCGACGAGGCGCGGCGGCAGCTCGCCGCGCACCTCTCCACGTCGAACGCGGGGGTGCGCGCATGAGCGGGATCGCGGGTACGGGCATCCGGCTCGGCACGACGCTGTACTCGCTCACGAGCGAGTTCGCGGCGGGGCTCTACACGCCCGAGACGCTCATCGCCGCGGTCGCGGAGCACGGCATCGGCCCCGGCGTGGAGTTCAACATCGCGCAGCTGCTGCGCACGTACCCCGACGTCGACGCCGACTTCACCCGGCTGTGGTTCGACTCGCTCGAGAAGCACGGCCTGGAGGCGAGCGCCGTCGGCACCAACCTCGACATGGGGCGCAGGGTCGACCGCGACATGACGCCGGAGGAGGAGCACGACTTCTTCGCCCGGCAGCTGAAGACGGCGAACACCCTCGGGTTCCGCACCATCGTCATCCGCTCGGCAGGCAGGGAGCTGCTGCGCAGCCTGCTGCCCCTCGCGGAGAAGTACGACCAGCGGCTCGGCTACGAGATCCACGCGCCGCAGGGCCCCAACGACCCGAAGGTCGTGGCCATCCGAGAGCTCTACGACGAGCTCGGCAGCGACCGCCTCGGCTTCACGGCCGACTTCTCGTCGACCATGCACTCGCTGTCGCCGACCCTGCTGCGCACGCTCGGGCAGATGGGGATGGACGAGCGGCACTTCGCCGTCATGGACGAGATCTGGCACCGCCCCGAGCCCATGCACGTGCGCAACCAGGCGTTCGAGGACTACCTCGCGGGCGAGGGCGTCGACCACTTGCGCTTCGGCCCGTTCACGCGCCTCGCGTTCAACATGCACGGGCTCGTCCCGGCCGAGGAGTGGCTCGACATCATGCCGCGGATCTTCCACGTGCACGCGAAGTTCTTTGGACTCGGGGCGGATGGCGAGGAGCCGGCCATGGACATCCCGCGCATCGTGCGCCAGTTCGTGCAGGGCGGGTACACGGGCTACCTCTCCAGCGAGTGGGAAGGGCACGCCTTCAGCGACCTCGGCGAGGCGGATCCGATCGACCTCGTGAAGAAGCAGCACGCGCTCATGACGCGCGCGATCGAGCAGGCCGTCGCCGAGACGGCAGCGGTGTAGGAGGAGACGACATGGCCACGCACAATTCGCTGTTCGCCGAGAAGGACGTCGTGCGCCGGGAGGGCGGCATCGCCGTCTCGGTGCAGCTGCCCTGGTACCGCAGCCTCTGGCTCTCGGCGGTGTCGGACGTCGCCGCGACCGTGAACGGCGTCGCGATCCCGAAGGAGGATCTGCGGTTCGAACTGCAGGGCCGCTCGTACACGATCGCCGAGCTGCCCGAGCAGTGGGACACGCTCTGGTTCGTCGCCGACCGGCCCGACATCGTCATTCCGCTCGACCCGGCTCCCGCGCCGGGGGAGCGGATCGAGGTCGAGGTCGTCCTGACGATGCGCCTGCTCTACATGCAGATCGTGCCGGGGGCCGACGGCGGGCCGGGGCGGTACGTGACCAACCGCGTGCCGGTCGCGCGCGAGGTGGTGCTGGCGTGATCCGCTGCCCTCTGATTATGTTGGAGCAAACCACAATCCGGAGGTGCTCGCGATGACGCGACCGATCACGCTGTTCACCGGCCAGTGGGCCGATCTGCCCTTCGAGGAGGTGTGCCGCCTCGCGGGCGAGTGGGGCTACGACGGCCTCGAGATCGCCTGCTGGGGCGATCATCTCGACCCGTGGCGGTGGGACGACGACGCCTACGTGCAGGACAGGCTCGACATCCTCGCGCGGCACGGCCTGAAGGTCTGGACGATCTCCAACCATCTGAAGGGGCAGGCCGTGTGCGACGATCCGATCGATCAGCGCCACCGCGACATCCTGTCCGACGCCGTCTGGGGCGACGGCGACCCCGAGGGTGTGCGGCAGCGCGCCGCAGAGGAGCTGAAGAACACCGCTCGGCTCGCCGCCAAGCTCGGTGCGAAGACGGTGACCGGGTTCACGGGCTCGTCGATCTGGAAGTACGTCGCGATGTTCCCGCCCGCCTCGGATGAGATGATCGCGGCCGGCTACCGCGACTTCGCCGACCGCTGGAACCCCATCATCGACGTGTTCGAGGAGGTCGGTGTGCGCTTCGCGCTCGAGGTGCACCCGTCGGAGATCGCCTACGACTACTGGACGGCGAAGGCGACGCTCGAGGCGATCGGGCACCGCCCCGGCTTCGGCATCAACTTCGACCCGTCGCACTTCATGTGGCAGCAGCTCGACCCGGTGGCGTTCGTGCTCGACTTCGCCGAGCACATCCTGCACGTGCACGTGAAGGAGTCGGTGACGAACCTCGACGGCCGCAACGGCGTGCTCGGTTCGCACCTGCCGTGGGCGAACCCCCGCCGCGGATGGACGTTCGTCTCGACGGGCCACGGCGAGGTGCCGTGGGAGCCGCTGTTCCGTGCACTCAACGCCATCGGCTACGACGGCCCCACGAGCGTCGAGTGGGAGGACGCCGGCATGGACCGGCTGCACGGCGCACCCGAGGCGCTCGCGTTCGTGCGGGAGCTCAACGCCATCACGCCGCCCGCGGCCGCCTTCGACGCGGCCTTCTCGACGAAGTAGCGGCGCATCCGGTCGGTGAGCACTCCCGCTCACCGACCGGTCAGCCCAGCGCCTCCCGCGCGAGCGCGAGGTGCGCGCGCGTCATCGCGGTCGGGTCGTCGTCCAGCCACTCGTGGCCGCCCCACTCGCTGCAGAGCGACCCTGCGAACCCCGTGCCGCGCAGCAGGTCGCCGAGGTCGCGGATGGGCCGGCTCACTCGGCCGCCGTCGTCGTCGAGATCCCAGAACTTCAGATGGAATGCGCCCACGAGCGGCAGGACGGGCCGCAGCTCCGACGCCTCGGAGCGGCCGAAGCGCACGAGCAGGTTCATGAACATCGTGTGCAGGTCGGGCGGCACGTCGCCCGCGCGCAGCGCGGCGAGCACGGCACCGTGCGTCGCGGGGTCGCGCCATGCGTCGCGAAGACGCGCGCGCAGGTCGGCGGGCAGGGCCGTCATCCGCTCGAGGTAGGTGACGGGCAGCGCGGGCATGAGCATGCTGATGTCGACGAGCAGCCGCACGTGCGCATCGTCGATGCGCGCGACGGCGTCGATCGCCGCCTCCTCGCGTGCGGGCGTCTGATGCCCCTGCACCTCCTCGTAGAGGACGAGGTCGAGCTCGTGCAGCATCGGCAGCAGCCGTCGCAGCAGGGCCTCGCCGGCCTGCCCGATCGGCAGCCGCACGCCCTCGGCGCCCAGCGCGTGCGCGGCGCGCAGCTGAGGGAGAAGGAACGCGAGGCGCTCGTCCTCAGAGCGCCTGCGCGAGGGCGCCGCCCAGTCGTCGATGCTCGCGCCGACGACGCTCACGCGCCCTCCCGCGTCGCGGATGCGCCGCCCGAGACGGGCGGCCTCATCGCCCGCGAGCGCGGGGAACGAGCGCAGCGACTGGCCGAGCTCGAGCTCGATCTCGGACGCCGTGCCATCCGCCACGATGCCGGCCGCGATGTCGGCCGCGTCGCGCCCCGCACGGATGACCTCTGGCGTCCAGTTGAACGCGCTCGCGGCGAGCCGCCAGACGGATGGCGCCGGTTGCGCGCGCGCGGGCGGGCGCTCGGCGGTGCGCGCGGCGTGCGCCGCGTTCGCGACCAGCCGAGCCGTCGCCGCGAACGGCAGCACGAGCGGGGAGTCCGGCCCCGCGGGCAGATACGGGATGAGCAGCCGGAACGACACGGCGACCTCGCGGGCGCCGGCGAGCACGAGATCGCCGACGAGCGTCACCCGGTCCTGCAGGAACCACCAGCCGGGCTCGGCCGAGAGGTCGGGCGGTGCGATGTCGTGATCGCCGAGCCGCACCCTCACGGGCGCGGAGATGCCGTCGATCGAGACGGCGACGTCCTGCAGCGAGGTGAGCGGCAGGGAACGGATCCACGGCAGGCACACCCGCAGCGAGAAGCCGAGGTCTTCCGCTGACAGGGCGTCGTCCGCGAGCACGGGAAGGGTCATCGGGCGCTCCTTCGCGCTGCGCGCCGTCGCGCAGCTTCCCTTCAGAACATACTCACTTAGGTCTGAAAGTGGAAGAAGTCTTATGCGGCGGCGAGCACTCCCGCCGCCGTCGGCCGGCCGTCCGCGAACCACCGCGGGAAGGTCGTGTCGAAGAGCTGCTCGATCGCGAGCTGCGCTCCTCCGCGGATGGGCTCGGTGATGTCGTTCGCGGACGTCACGACCTGCAGGTCGCGCGTGGCGAGAGGGATCGCCAGCTCGTAGACGCGCTGACGCACCTCGGCGAGGTACACCTCGCCCGCCGATGCGATCGCACCGCCGATGACGATCACCGCGGGGTTGAACATGTTCACGAGCGTTGCGATCGACTCGCCCATGATGCGTGCCGAGTGCTGCACGAGCGAGATCGCGAGCGCATCGCCGTGATTGGCGGCGATCATGATCATCTCGGGGGTGAGAGTGTCGCCCTCCGCGCGCAGGTGCGCGAGCGCTCCCGTGTCGCCCTCGGCGATCGCGCGCTCGGCGTCGCGCACGAGGGCCCATCCGCTCGCCACGGCCTCCAGGCAGCCGACCTTGCCGCAGCGGCAGACCTCCTCGGAGCCGAGGACGCGCACGTGCCCGATGTCGCCCGCCGCGCCGTTCGCGCCGCGGTGCAGACGGCCCCGCGAGAGGAGACCCGCGCCGATGCCCGAGCCGATCTTGCAGAAGATGAGATCGGCATCCTGGTCGCGTCGGCGCGCGCGCTCGCTCAGGGCGAGCAGGTTGACGTCGTTGTCGACCCAGACGGGGGCGTCGAGGTGCTCCTCGAAGCGGGCCCGCACATCGTGACCGCTCCAGCCGGGCATGATCGGCGGCGCGACGGGCCGCCCCGTCGCGAAGTCGACGGGGCCGGGGACGCCCACGACGACGGCCCAGATCGGGGTGTTCCCCGTCTGTCCGAGCAGCGTGTCGACGAGTGTCATCGCCGCGTCGAGGGTCTCCTCCGGGCCGCGCACGATGTCCCACGGCCGGTGCTCGTGCGCGAGGACGTCTCCGTCGAGGTCGGTGATGCCGACGCGGATGTGCAGCGCGCCGAGGGCGCACACGACGATGCGGGCCTGGTCGGAGCGGAAGCGCAGGTTGCGGGGAGCACGGCCGCCTGACGACGGCCCGAGCTCCGCGTCCTCGAGGAAGCCGGCGTCGATGGCGCGGTCGACCCGCTGCGAGACGACCCCGCGGCCGAGTCCCGTGAGCCGTCCGATCTCGGGGCGCGTCGTCGCCTCACCCGTGCGCACGAGGTTCACGATGCGCAGGAGGCTCGTGACCTCGTCGGTCTGGGCGCCGAAGCGGAGGGTGGACTCGTTCGCCATCCTCGGATTCTGGCACACGGGGAGCGGTTTCGCGGCTCCTATCGCACGTTGCGTCGCTACTTACGTGTACTTTATGCATAAGTGGGGTGCCATCGGCACCGTGCGGGCGCGGACGAGGAGGTCGGATGCCCACGGGAGTCGGGATCATCGGCGCGGGGCCCGGAGGGTGGGCGCTGCATGCGCCGACGCTGACGCGCCTGGGCGACCGGTTCGCGCTCGTTCACGTCGCCGACGGCGGCAGCGGGCGCGCCGAGGCGCTCGCCGCGCGCTCCGGGGCGCGGGCGTCGTCGGATGCCGCCGAGCTGCTCGGCGACCCGGGGGTGGACGTCGTCGTCATCGCATCGCCGCCCGAGCGGCACGCCGCGCATGCGCTCGCCGCGGTGGCGGCGGGCAAGCGCGCGATCCTCTGCGAGAAGCCGCTCGCGACGACGCATGACGACGTGGACGCCGTCGTCGCCGCCTGCCGTTCCGCCGGGGTCGCGCTCGTCGTCGGGACCCATCACCTCCACGACCCCGCCTGGGCGCACGTCAGGCACCACCTCACGGCGCGCGGTGCCGCCGTCCGCGACGTCTCCCTCACGATCTCGCTGCCGCCCAACGACCGCTATCACGCCGCCGTGTCCGAGGCCCCGCTCGGCGCACGCCGCGGCGGCGCCCCGCGGAGCACCCCGCCGGATGCGGCCGACCCTCGCGTGGCGGCGGACATCGTGCGCCGGCTCGTCGGCGGACTGTGCGTGCACGACGTCCCGCTGCTGCGCGATCTCGCTCCCGCGCTCGAGCGGATGGCGTTCGCGCGCCTCCTGCTGCCCGTCGGCTGCGCGCTCGGCTTCGTCGCGAGCGGCGCGCTCGTGCAGATCGGCGCGGCGATGACGGGCGGCGGCGCGGAGGCGCTCTGGCACATGAGCATCGGCGCGGGGGACGACCGCATCGACATCGACTTCCCGCCCGCGTTCGTGCACGACGGCTCCGCGACCGTCACGGTGACCCATGCGGACGGGCGGGTCGTGCGCCATGAGCGCGATGCGGTCGACGGCCACACGGCGCTGTGGCGGGCGCTCGCGTCCCAGCTCGACGGGACGCAGCCCGTCGAGTACGACGAGATCGCCGCCGACGCGCATCACGGCGTCCTGCTCGCAGACGCCGCGGCACGCGCCGTCCGGACGCCGCCCGCGCGCACGGAGCGCGAGGTGCCGGCGCCGGACGAGGCGGCGCAGGACGAGGCGGTGCAGGACGAGGCGGTGCAGGACGAGGCGGCGCCGGACGAGGCGGCGCAGGACGAGGCGGCGCAGGACGAGGCGGCGCAGGACGAGGCGGCGCAGGCCGCCGGCGCGTCCTGGCGCATCGCCCTGCCGGCGGCGGGCGACGCGGCCGACCGCTTCCGCGTCGCGGCGGCGGAGCTCCCGCTCACGATCGCCGGGAGTGCGACGGCGTCGACCAGGGCATCCGGTCCGCGCGCCGAGCGGGTCGTGCTCGTGCGCGACGGCGGGGAGGCCGTCGTCCTCCCCGAGCCGGCGGGCGTCGACGCGGCGGCGCTCGCCGGCCTGCACGCCGTCGTCGAGCGTGCGCGCGTGCGGCCCCTTCCGGAGGCGGCCGAGCGCGCCGCGCGCGAGGCGGTCGCGGTCGTCGTCGAGGCCGTGCTCCCGGTCTCCGACCCCGCACCCTGGCTGCGGGACGCCGTCGGATGGTGCCGGCTCCTCGGCGGCCCGCTCACGGCATCGGCGGTCGAGGCGACGGCGACGTCGCTCCTGGCCGCGTTCGACGGGGCGACGGGGGCTCCCGTGACGCTCATCGCGACCGAGACGGCCGGCCCGTCGCGCATCACGGCCCGCACCCTCGGGCCCGTGCGGCTCGAGGCCGTCGTCCAGGTCGACGGCACGGCCATCCGCATCGCGACGGCCGAAGGCGAGCTGCTGCTCCCGCCCCGCCGCGAATCCGCTGCGCGGGAGGCCCTCCGCCGCGCCGCGCAGGGCGCCGACGACATCGCCGACCTCCTCCACGATGAGCGCCTGCGGGCGCAGCTGACCGAAAGGCCATCGACATGACCGACCTCGACGCGCCAGGACTGCCGGACTTCCGCCGGCTGCCGATCCCCGAGGCCATCCGCTGGCTCGCGGAGAACGGGGAGCCGGCCGACCCGCGCGACGACGTCGACACCGCGTCGCTCGAGCGGCGCTTCCCGCATCTGCGCGGCGTCGAGGCGGATGACGCCGCTGTCGACGCCCCGCACGGCTCCGTGCCCGTGCGCCGATACCGCAAGCCGGGGCGCGCGGCGCGGACCGCGCTCGTCTGGGTGCACGGCGGCGGGTTCATCGGCGGCTCCCTCGACATGCCGGAGTCGAACTGGGTCGCGCGCGAGATCGCCGCGCGCGGCATCCCCGTGCTCGCCGTCGACTACACGAAGTGCCTCGGCCAGGCGCACTTCCCTGTGCCGTCCGACGACGTGCTCGCCGCGTGGAATGCGGCTCCGCAGCTCCTCGGGCTGCCGGCCGAGCGGCTCGTCATCGGGGGTGCGAGCGCGGGCGGCAACCTCGTCACGGGGGTCGTCGCGCGCCTGCGGGACGGCGCGGACGGCGCGATGCCGGCGGGTGTCGTCCCCGTCTACCCGGCTCTGCATCCGGATGGCGCGGCGCCGGGAGGGGCCGTCGACCCCGCCTCGCCCGGCGCGCAGCTCTCGCTGAACTTCGCCGGGTCGGCGGAGGCGCTCGCCGACCCTCATGCCTTCCCCGGGCTGGGCAGCGGCGCCGGCTACCCGCCCATCCTCGTCGTCGTCTGCGAGGAGGACGCGCTGCGGCCCTCCGGCGAGGCCTTCGCGCGCCGCGTCCGCCAGGCCGGCGGCGAGATCGACGTGCATCTCGAGGCGGGTGCCGCCCATGGGCACATCGACCATCCGGGCGACGCGGGGGCGCTGCGCACGATCGACGCGATCGCGGACTGGATCCGGGAGCGCTGAAGCAGCTTTTCACCTTACTTAGGTAGGTTTTCGACGTAAGCCTGCTAGGCTGGACGCGACATCGAGGCCTCGCGGCCTGTTCCGTCGGCGATGGCGCTGGCGGAGCGCACCCCGTCGTGTCGACGCCCGGGCGTCCGGGTCCCCCGCATGAACCTCTCCCCGCTCCGCATCCGCCTCCTCGTCGCCGCCCTCTTCACGGTGTCGTTCCTCGGCGCGCTCGACCACACCATCGTGTCGACGTCGCTCGCGACGATCGCCGGCGAGCTCGACGCGCTCGCGCACATGAGCTGGATCGTCGTCGCCTACACGCTCGCGAGCACCGTGCTCATGCCCGTCATCGGGCGCCTCGGCGATACGGTCGGCGCGCGGCTCGTCTTCCTCGTCTCGCTCGCCGTCTTCCTCATCGCGTCGCTCGCGTGCGGCTTCGCGCCCGACATCGGCTGGCTCATCGCGGCGCGCGTCGTGCAGGGCATCGGATCGGCGGGCCTCCACCTCATGTCGCAGACGATCGTCGCGCACATCACGACGCCCCGTCAGCGTGCGCGGTACATGAGCGTCATCGGCGCGGCGTTCCCCGTCGCCATCCTCGCCGGGCCCGTGCTCGGCGGCCTCATCGTCGACACCTGGGGATGGCCGTGGGTGTTCTGGATCAACCTTCCGCTCGGCGGCGCCGCGCTCGCGTTCGCGGCGTTCGTGCTTCCGCACGTCGAGAGCGGGGCCGCTCGCGGCCGCATCGACGTACTCGGCGCCGTGACGTTCGCGGTCGGGATGGTCGCGCTCGTGCTCGCCGTCACCTGGGCGGCCGAGCCCGCGATGGCGGCGCTGGCGGGCGCCGCCGGCGTCTGCGCGGCTGCGGGCTTCGCGGCGTTCTTCGCCGTCGAGCTGCGGGCCGCCCATCCGCTCGTGCCCCTCCGCCTCTTCGCCGACCGGCGGATGGCGGCCTCGACCGCGCTGTCGGCGATCATCGGCATCGGGCTGTTCTCGGTCACGGCGTACCTGCCCACCTTCTTCCAGATGGCGTACCGCACGAGCGCGACCGTGTCGGGGCTCGTGCCCATCGCGACCGTGTTCGGCATGCTCGTCTCGAGCCTGCTGAGCGGATGGCTCGTCGGCCGCAGCGGGAGGTACCGGCGCTTCGCGATCACGGGCCCGCTGCTCGCCGCGGCAGGCCTCGCGGCGATGTCGGTGCTGCCGCTCGGGCTGCCGCTATGGGTGCCGATGGCGCTCATGGCCCTCGTCGGCGTCGGCACGGGGCTGTTCATGAGCCTCGTCGTCGCGGTCGCGCAGAGCTCGGCGCCGCGCTCGGCCACGGGCGCAGCCACCGCCGCCGTCAACCTCGTGCGCCAGATCGGCTCGACCCTCGGGACGGCCGTCATCGGAGGAGTCATCGGCACGGGCATCGCCCGCCTCGTGCCGGCATCGGCGGGGCTCACGCCGCACGAGGTGCACGCGGCCCCCGCAGCCGTGCAGGCCGAGGTCGCCGCCGCCTACGCCGCCGTGCTCGGCCCCGTCTTCGGCGCGCTCGCCCTCGTTTACGCGGCGGGGTTCGCCGTCGCCCTGCTGCTCCCGCCCGGGCGCCTCTCCGACGAGCAGCACGATGTCGTGCCGCCCGCCCGGGGCGACGCCGTGTCCCAGGCCGCCGGCCGCCCATCCCTCGAGGAGACCCCGTGAACGACACCCCCGTCATCGCCGTCGTCGGCAGCGGTCCCATCGGCTCCGCCTACGCGCGCGAGCTGCTCGAAGCCCATCCGACCGCGCGCGTGGTCATGTTCGAAGCCGGTCCGCAGCTCACCGCCGTGCCGGGTGCGAGCGTGCGCAACATCACCGACCCGGGCGAGAAGGACCTCGCCCGGGAGCGCTCGCAGGGGCCGCAGGCAGGCGCGCTGCGCGCCTCGCTGGGCCTGCCGTCCGGCACGGTCGTGGAGGGGATGTTCACGGCGCGGCAGGGCACGCATCTGCTCGACTTCGGCGGCGAGGGGTCGGCCCACGCGCCGACGTTCCCCGCGGCCGCCGCATCGACGAACGTCGGCGGCATGGGCGCGCACTGGACGTGCGCGACACCGCGGCCGTCCGACACCGAGCGCGTCGACTTCATCGACGACCGCGAGTGGGAGGCGCTGATCGGCCGCGCGGAGGAGCTGCTGCACGTGCAGAGCGCCGCGTTCGCCGACTCGGGCGTGGGCGCGGCCATCCGCGCTCTGCTGGCCGAGGCGCAGGGAGACGGGCCCGCGCCATCCACCCTGCCCGTCGCGGGCGATCCGCAGCCCGACGGGAGCATGCGCTGGGCCGGCGCCGATGTCGTGCTCGGGCCGCTCGCCGACCCCGCCTCGCCGCTCGCCGCGCGGTTCGAGCTGCGCGATCTGTCGCTCGTGCGCCGCATCGTCGTGGACGGTGCACGCGCGACGGGCGTCGAGGTCGAGGATCTCCGCACCCACGAGACGACGACGGTCGCGGCCGACCTCGTCGTCGTCGCGGCCGACGCGTTCCGCACCCCCCAGCTGCTGTGGGCGTCGGGCATCCGCCCCGCCGCGCTCGGCCGCTACCTCAGCGAGCACCCGGTCGTCATCTCGACCGTCGCGCTGTCGGCCGGGCAGATGTCGCGGTTCGCGACCGAGACCGACCTCGACGCCGAGCTCGCCCGCCGCGCGCTGAACCCCGTCGATCCCGTCGCCGCCGTCAACCGCATCCCGTTCGCCGAGCCGGGGCACCCGTTCTCGCTGCAGGTGATGTACGCCGAGCAGCCGCCGTTCCCCCTGCCCGCCGACCACCCGCACGCGGGCAACCGGTGGGGGTACGTCAACATGGGCTACGGCATGCGCAAGCGCCCGCGGGTGGAGGACGGCGTGACGTTCTCGGACGACGAGCTCGACTACCGAGGGCTGCCGAACATGACGATCGAGTACGCGCTGACCGAGGCCGAGGAGGCGGAGATCGCCGACGCGACGGCGCGGCTGCGCCGCATCGGCGAGACGCTCGGCACCTTCATCGCGGAGCCCCGCCTGCTGCCGAACGGGTCGAGCCTGCACTTCCAGGGCACGACGCGCCTCGGCACGGCCGACGACGGCACCTCGGTGGCCGACCCGTACTCGCGCGTGTGGGGGTTCGAGAACGTCTACGTCGGCGGCAACGGCACGATCCCCACGGCGACGACGATGAACCCGACGCTCATGTCGCTCGCGCTCGCCGTGCGCGGCGCGCGCGACGCGGCGGGACGGGTGTAGCGGTCTGGCGAGTGCCTGTCTCTCCTCCTTAATTCTCCTGCTTCTCCTGCTTCTCCTGCTTCTCGGCCAACGGATATCCGTTGGCCGAGAGCCCATCCGATAACGCGTCATCACATGGGCTTTCGGCAATCGGATATCCGTTGGGCGGGAGGGGAGGTGCTCGGCTCGCACTTACGCCGCGCATAACCGGCTCATAGCCGCGGGCGGTCGGATGGGCGCATGCGCGCCCGCTCGACCCTCCCCGCTCCTCCCGCCGCCCGTGCCGAGAGACCGCGGCGCGTGATCCCGCCGAAGCGCGCGGCGATGTGGCTCGGCATCTGGCTCGCCGCGGGCCTCGTGCTGGGCGGCGTCGCGCTCGTCGTCGCGAGCGCGACGGGGCAGGCATGGATCATGCCGACGGCCATCGCCGTGGTCGCCGTGTCGGTGGCCGGCCCGATCCTCGTCGCCGGATGGCTCATCGCGCGCGGCATCCGCAGGGGTGCGGGTGCGCTGGGTCTGCTCTTCGCCGGCGGCATGCTCGCGGCGGGCGCCGGGCAGGCGGCGTCGCTGCCGTGGTGGGTCGCCGCGGGCGGATGGGCCGCCATGGCGGTCGCGGTCATCGTGCTGTACCTCGTCGTGAGCATCCCCGCGTGGCGCGCCGAGGCCATCCGCCGCGAGGCGCGCGAGCGCAAGGCCGTCGAGCGCGCCGAGCGCCGCGCGCACGCCGTGAAGCGCGGCACGTCGCTGCCCCGCTAGGTGTCCTCCTCTCGCCTTCTCCGCCAACGGATATCCCTTTGCCGAGAGCCCATCCGATAACGCGAAATCCGGTGTCCTCTCGACAAGGGGATATCCGTTGGACGAGAAGAGGAGGAGGTCGGTTGGACGAGAAGAGGAGGAGGTCGGTTGGGCGAGAAGACGAGGAGGTCGGTCGGGCGAGAAGACGAGGGGAGGACCGTCGGGCGAGAGGGCGACGGCCCGCGGCGGGCTCAGTCCCCGAACGACGCGGCGAGACCGGCGGCCTCTCCGGGGGCGAAGGCGCAGGCGAACAGGTGCGAGCCCGACCCGACGACGACCGTGTCGGAGCCGTCGGGCAGCGCGACCTCGGCCTCGGTCGACGGCGGCACGACGACCTCGAGCGCGAAGGCGCCGTCCTCGAGCGTCCACGACACCGCCGCCCTGCCGTACGGCGTCTCGTGCTCCGTCCGCGCCCAGGTGAGCTCCGGCGTCGGCACGGGAGCGACGCGGATGCGGCGGTACCCCGGGGCCGCCGGGGCGAGCCCGGCGACACGTCGCTGCAGGAAGTCGGCGACGGCGCCGAACGCGTAGTGGTTGAAGCTCGTCATCTCGCCGGGGTTGATCGACCCGTCGGGGAGCATCGAGTTCCACCGCTCCCAGATCGTCGTCGCGCCCATCGTCACGGCGTACAGCCATGACGGCACCTCGCGCTGCAGCAGCAGCCTCCACGCCGTCGCGGCTTCGCCGGCGTCGACGAGGGCGTCGAGCACGTGCGGCGTGCCGAGGAAGCCCGACCCGATGCGGAAGCCGTCGGCCGCGACCTGCGCCGCCATGAGCGCGCCGGCGTGCGCGGTCTGCGTCTCGTCGAGCAGTCCGAAGCGCAGGGCGAGGGCGTACGCCGTCTGCGACGGGAAAGCCGCGCGCCCCGTCGGCGTGACGTACTCGGCGCGATACCGGGCCGCCGCCCGGTCGAACAGGGCGCCGTAGCGCGCCTCGGCCTCGGGCTTCCCGAGCACGTCGGCGGCGTCGCGCAGGATGCGCGCGGACTGCGCGAGGTACGCCGTCGCGACAGCCTGCCACGGCAGGCGCGCGGCCCACGGCTGGTCGTCGGGTGCGGCGGAGTCGAGCCAGTCGCCGAACGAGAACCCTCCGCTCACGAAGTCGATCGCATCCCCCGCGCGCCGCGCGAACGCGTCGACCCAGGCCGTCATCGACGCCCACTGCCGCTCCAGGATGCCCACGTCGCCGTACCGCTCGTACAGGGTCCACGGCACGACCGTCGCGGCGTCGCCCCATCCGGCCTCCGCGCCGAGCGGCGGCATCTGCGGGTCGACGTCGGCCCACGGGATGTACACGGGCACGTTCCCGTCGTCGTGCTGGTCGGCGGCGAGATCGGCGAGCCAGCCGGTGAGCATGCCCGCGGTGTCGTAGAGGTACGCCGCGGTCGGGGCGAACGCCATGAGGTCGCCCGTCCATCCGAGGCGCTCGTCGCGCTGCGGGCAGTCGGTCGGCACGTCGAGGAAGTTGCCGCGCATGCCCCAGACGACGTTCTCGTGCAGGCGGTCGAGGAGCGGGTCGGAGCAGGAGAACGTGCCGATGCGCCGCATGTCGGTGTGGAGGACGACGGCCTCGAACGCCGCCGGGTCGACGGTCCCCGGCCATCCCGTCACCTCCGCGTAGCGGAAGCCGTGGAAGGTGAAGGACGGCTCCCACGTGAACGCCGTGCCGTCCGACACGATCTCGTCGGTCGCGCGGGCCCGGCGCAGCGGGCGCGTGCCGAGCTCGCCGTCCTCGAGCACCTCGGCGTGACGGAGCACGATCGTCCCCGCCCCCTCCGGCACGCGCACGCGCAGGCGACCCACGAGGTTCTGACCGAAATCGAGGATGGTCCGTCCCGAGGGCGATCGGAGGGTCTCGGTCACGCGGATGGTCTCGGTCACGCGGACGGCAGGTCCATCGGGCGCGACGAGAGTCGCGGGGTCGAGATCGACGACCTCGACGGCGTCCCATGCGGTGTCGTCGAAGCCGGGCTCCGACCATCCTGCGATGACCCGGTCGGCGACGAACGTCTCGCCCATGTAGAGGTCGGCGCGCGTGACGGGTCCGAGCGCCGAGCGCCACGACGCGTCGGTGCCGACGACCGTGAGCGAGCCGTCGGCGTGCTCGACCTCGAGCTGCACGAGTGCCGCCGTGCGGTCGCCGTAGAGGTCGCGCAGTCCGCCGAAGCCGAGGTAGCCGCGGTACCAGCCGTCCGCGAGGTGCACGCCGATCGCGTTGCGCCCGGGGCGGACGAGGTCGGTGACGTCCCACGTGCGGTAGCGCAGCCGCGTGGCGTAGCTCGTCCAGCCGGGGTGGAGCGCGTCGTCTCCGACGAGCGCGCCGTTGACGTGCAGGGTCATGACGCCGTGCGCTGTCGCCCGGATGCGGGCGCGCACGATGCCGCCGCCGATCTCGGCCTCCCCACGCAGCAGGGTGGCCGGCTCGCCGCCGGAGCCCGTCTCGGGGAGCCGGGGCGCGACGAGGTCGGCCCGCCACAGAGCGGGGTCGAGGAGACCCGTCTCGAGAACGGTCGGGGAGCTCCAGGCGGAGGCGCCGCCATCCGCTCCCCACACGCGCACCCGCACCGTGCGGCGCTCGCGGCTGTCGAGCGCCGCCGTTGGCCACGCGACGAGCACCTGCTCGGCGGAGTCGACGCGGCCGTGCGCGTGCCCGTCGACCTCGATCTCGTAGGCCGCCTGCGACCATCCGGCGACGTCGGTGTCGACCGTCCACGACAGGCGCGGCGACGCCTCGCCGATGCCGAGGGGTTCGCGATGGTGCTCGATGACGGCGGGTCGGACGACGGTGCTCATGTGTGCTCCAGGGACGACGGTGTCGGATGGCCGGGTCGGTCAGGATGGACGGGACGGCCGGGTCAGAGGGGGTCGACGAGGAACCCGCTGATGACGCGGGCGCTGTCGTCGGCGATATCGACGTCGAGCCCGTTGAGCCACAGCAGCTGCAGCCCCTCGACGGACGACAGGGTGCTCACCGCGGCGCGGCGCGGGTCGACGCCGTCGCGGAGACCGCCCTCGGCGCGCACCTGCTCGTACGCGGCCGTGACGGCGTCGGCGATGCGCGCGAAGCGCTCGGTGAAGTACGGGCGGGCGGGATGACCGGGGTCGGTGGCCTCGGCGGCGAGGATCGTGTAGAGCTGCACGACGCCGCGCTGGTCGCGCTGCGTCCGGGAGATGTCGACGAGTGCGGCGAGGAAATCGCGGCCCGTGCGGTGGTCGAGGAGTCCCTCTGCGGCCTGGTCGCGGCGCTCGAGCACGGCCCGCAGCAGCTCGGTCTTGCCCCCGGAGAAGTGGTGCAGCACGCCTGTCTGGGTGATCCCGACCGTGCGCGCGATCTCGTTGACCGAGCTCGCCGAGTAGCCGTTCTTCGAGAAGACCTCGAACGCCGCGTCGAGGATCTGCTCGCGCCGTTCCGCCGTCTTCCGGTACGCGCCTCTGGGCCCAGCCATGCCAGCACCGTATCAGTTCGGATGCAAAAACATTGAACCCATCATGTTTTCGTGTTAGCGTCTCCGGCATCCCCGGCGAAGGGGAGTCCCGACACACAGGAACGGCCGCCCGAACGGCCTCTCAACGGCAAGGAAGCCTGTCATGACCATCCCCGAGTCCGCGGCGCAGACGGCGCCCCTCACGACGAGCCCCGTGCTCGAGCCGACGCCCACCGAGCTGTTCCGCCAGGGCGTGAAGCGCCCGCGCGGCTTCGTGTTCTTCCTCGCGCTCGCCATGATCGGCGCGGGGGCCGCCCAGATGTCGGCGGCGCTGCTCACGCTGTCGCTCAAGGCGACAGCGCTCGACGCCGACGCCGCGACGACGACGATCTCGATCTCGAGCGGCATCGCCGGCATCCTCACGCTCTTCGCGCTGCCGATCGTGGGCACCCTGAGCGACCGCTCGCGCTCGCGGTTCGGGCGCCGCCGCCCCTACCTCCTGCTCGCCGCCGTCGCGTTCGCGGCGGGCGGCGTCGCCCTCGTCGTCGCTCCGAACGTGCCCGTGTTCGTGCTCGCGCACCTGCTCATCACGACGGGCTTCGTCTCCGCGAACGTCACGATCATGGCGCTCCTCACCGACCAGCTGCCGGCCGACCGGCGCGGGCCCGCGACCGCCCTGATCAGCATGGGCGCGGCCCTCGGCGCGCTCTTCGGGATGGCCGTCGCCGTTCCGTTCGCCGCCGACCTCGTGCCGCTCGTCGGCATCCCGACCGCGTTCGCCGTCGTCGCGCTGCTGCTCCTCGCCGCCGTCGTGCGCGACCCGAAGTGGGAGTTCCCGCTGCCCGCCTTCGACCTGCGGCGCGCGCTCGGCGTCTTCTGGGTCAATCCGCTGACGCACCCCTCCTTCACGTGGGTGTTCACGAGCCGCATGCTCGTCTTCTCGGGCGTCGCCGCGCTCAACGGCTACCAGGCCATCTACCTCATCCAGAAGCTCCACGTCGACCTCGCGAGCATCGGCACCTCGATCCTCCTCACGGTGGTGGTCAACGTCGGCATCACGATGCTCGTCGCGCCCGCCATCGGCCGGCTCAGCGACAAGCTCGGCGTGCGCAAGCCCTTCATCCTCGTCGCGGCGGTCATCCTCGCGATCGGGCTCGTGCTCGCGTCTCTCGCCCCCGACTTCGGCTTCTACCTCGTCGCGTGCACGGTCGTCGGCCTCGGCCAGGGGGTGTACTTCGCCGTCGAGCTCGTGCTCGCCACGGAGGTGCTGCCCGACCCCGACAACCCCGGCAAGGACCTCGGCATCCTCAAGATCGCCGACAACCTGCCCGTCACGATCGTCGCGGCCGTCGCCCCAGCGCTCCTCGCGGTCGGCGGCGGCGGCAACTTCGCTGCGCTGTTCATCGCCGGTGCGATCGCGGCCGTCCTCGGCGGCCTCGTCATCACCTTCGTGCGCGACGCGCGCTGACGGCATCGGATGGCCGCCTCGCCACGGCGGGCGGCCATCCGCATTCACGACAAGAATCTTCCCGAGAAAGCAGAATCATGACCTCCTTCCCCGACGGCTTCCTCTGGGGCGTCGCCACCGCCGGCCACCAGAACGAAGGGGGCAATGTCCACAGCGACATCTGGCTGCTCGAGAACGTCGAGCCGACGCTCTTCCGCGAGCGCTCGGGTGACGCGTGCCGCGCCTACGAGCGCTATGAGGAAGACCTCGACATCGTCGCGGGCCTGGGCCTCACGGCCTACCGCTTCTCCGTCGAGTGGGCGCGTGTCGAGCCCGTGCGCGGCGAGGTCTCGGAGGAGGCGCTCGACCACTACGAGGCCGTCGTCGACGCGGCGATCGCGCGGGGCCTCTCGCCCATCGTGACGTTCAACCACTTCGCGGCGCCCGCCTGGTTCTCGGCGGCGGGGTCGTGGCTGGCGCCCGACGCGGCGGAGCTCTTCGCCGCACAGGCCGACCGCGTCATGGCCCGCTTCGGCGACCGCATCACGGCGGCCGTGACGATCAACGAGCCCAACCTCGAGCAGCTGCTGCAGGCCGGCGGCAAGCTGCCGCCCGTCGCCGAGCAGATCAAGCGCGAGATGCTCGCGGCGGCCGCGCGGGCATCCGGGACGGAGCGCTTCTTCGCGTCGAACGTCATCCCCGCGGATGCCCAGGGCGCCTTCCAGGAGGCGTTCACGGTCGCGCATCGCGCCGCGAAGGCGGCCATCAAAGCGCGCCGCCCTGATCTGCCGGTCGGCGTGTCGATCGCGATCGCCGACGATGTCGCCCTCCCCGGAGGCGAGGCGCACCGCGACGCCCGTCGCGCGGCCGTCTACGACCACTGGCTCGATGTCGCGCGCGACGACGACTTCATCGGCGTGCAGAACTACGAGCGGTTCTTCTTCGGCCCCGACGGCGAGGTGCTGCCGGACGGTCCCGTCAACGGCATGGGCTCGGCGATCGAGCCCGGCGCGCTCGCGGGCGCCGTGCGGTACGCGCATGAGCGGACGGGCGTGCCCGTGCTCGTGACGGAGCACGGCATGCAGACCGACGACGACGCCCAGCGTGCCGCGTTCATCCCGGAGGCGCTCGCGGCGCTCGGCGACGAGATCGCGGCGGGCACGCCCGTCCTCGGCTACTGCCACTGGACGCTGATGGACAACTTCGAGTGGATCTTCGGCTACGGCCCGAGGCTCGGCCTCGTCGCCGTCGACCGCGAGACGCTCAAGCGCACCCCGAAGCCGAGCGCCGCGGCGTACGCCGCCGTCGTGCAGGAGGCGCGCGCCGTCGCGGTGTGACGCGTGGGGCGGGGCGTCGGGGTGGCCTGGGGCGTTGGCGTGGCCTGGCCTGGGGTGCTGGCGTGGCCTTCGCCAGTGCGGATGTCGACCTCTGCGCGTTTCGCCAGTGCGGATGTCGGCCGTAGGCCTCGGGTTGAGCGACATCCGCACTGGCGAAGCCCGCAGCACCCCGCCGCAGCTCGCAGCAGCCCGCCGCGGCCCACAGCAGCCCGCAGCAGCGCGCCGCCGCAGCGCCCCTACCCGAGCACGGCCTCGACGCCCGGCAGCGGCCATCCGGTGTACGCCTCGGCGAGATACGTCCGGCCCGCCTCCGACTCGACCACCGTGCGCAGCTCGCCGAGCTGCCGCCGCCGGTCGAAGTCGCTCGCCTCGGGCTGCAGATGCAGCATGCTCGTCATCCACCACGAGAAGTGCTGCGCCTTCCAGATCCGCTCGAGCGCCCGCTCGGGGAACGCGTCGACGAGGGCGTCGTCGCCGTCGGACAGCGCCGCGCGCAGGGCCTCGCTCAGCAGCACGACGTCGGCCACAGCGAGGTTCATGCCCTTCGCCCCCGTGGGCGGCACGGTGTGCGCGGCGTCGCCGACGAGCACGACGCGGCCGCGCCGCAGGTCGCTCGCGACGAAGCTGCGGAAGCGCAGCACGTCGCGCTGGAAGATCCGGCCCTCCTTCAGCGTCGTGCCGGGCACGCGTGCCTGCAGGGTGTCCCACAGCTCGGCCTCGCTGTACGCCGCGGGATCGGCCTCCGGGTCGCACTGGAAGTACATCCGCTGCACCTCGGGGCTGCGCTGGCTGATCAGCGCGAAGCCCTCGGGGGAGTTCGAGTAGATGAGCTCGTCCGCGCTCGGCGGCGCCTCGCACAGGATGCCGAACCACGCGAACGGGTACTCGCGGAACGCGCCGGAGCGCCGCCCGCTGATGCTCGCGCGCGCGACGGAGCGGGAGCCGTCCGCCCCCACGACCCAGTCGGCCTCGATGACGAGGGGCGCGCCATCCGCATCGACGGCGATGACGCGCGGTCGGTCGGAGTCGGGGTCTTCGACGCGCTCGGCCCTCGCGCCGAAGCGGATGTCTTGCCCCGCCGCGAGGCGCGCGGCGATGAGGTCCTTGAGCGCCTCGTGCTGGGGATAGAGCCAGACGGCGCGTCCCGCGGTCGCGGCGAAGTCGATGCGGTGGTGCTCGCCCGCGAAGGCGAGGTCGATGCCCTCGTGCCGGCTGCCGACCGTGAGCACGCGGTCGGACGCACCGGTCCGGCTCAGCACCTCGACGGTGCCCTGCTCGAGGA
Source organism: Microbacterium sp. NPDC055683 (assembly GCF_053617895.1). Lineage (NCBI taxonomy): Bacteria > Bacillati > Actinomycetota > Actinomycetes > Micrococcales > Microbacteriaceae > Microbacterium > Microbacterium sp. NPDC055683. The sequence goes on from NZ_JBSHGQ010000004.1 coordinate 116,011, forward strand.
TGCCGGCGCGGATGGTCGTCTCGATCTGCTCGCGCGTGCGGGCGTCGACGATGATCGACTCGATGCCCTGGCGGTCCAGCAGGTGGGCGAGGAGGAGCCCAGCGGGGCCGGCTCCGATGATGGCGACGCGCGTGCGCACGGTCATGTCCGTCTCCTTCGACGTGGTCGGGTGGCCCGAGTCTGGCGCGCGCGCCGCCGCCGATGCGAGAGTCTTCCCGTTCAACGGGAAGCGTCTCTCCTTCCGGCCCGCGAGTGGGCGGTTCCCGCCGGTCTCGCTGCGGGATGGCGACCGGAACCCTCCACCGGCGCGGGCGCGCGTCAGCGTCCCGCCGACCCCAGTGCGGCGGAGATCCCCGCCGCGGCGGCCCGCAGCTCCTCGACGGCGCCCGCCGTCGGCGCCTCGCGGGGCAGCACGACCGAGAGCGCCGCGATCACGGGGCCGCGGCCATCCCGCACGGGCACGGCGACGCCCGTCGACACCTGCTCGATCGAGCCCTCCGCGACGACGAACCCGTCGCGGCGGATGGCGGCGAGCCGCGCCCGCAGCGCCTGCGGTTCGAGGATGGTCTCCGCCGAGACGGGCGCGAGCGGCGCCGCGAGCACGGCCTCGCGCTCGTCATCGGGGGCGAAGGCGAGCAGCACGAGCCCCGACGACGAGGCGTGCAGCGGCAGCCGGCCCGCGATGCGCGTGATGTTCGCGCCCGCCGTGGGCGACGACAGCCGCTCGAGGAACAGGGCCTCGCCGTGCTCGAGCACGGCGAGCTGGGTGTGCTCGCGCACGCGGGCCTGCACGCGCTCCATCCAGGGCAGGGCCGCCTGCCGCAGCCGCAGGGCGCGCGAGCCGCGGCCGGCGAGCTCCCACAGGCGCATGCCGAGCCGCACCCGCCGGGCCCCGTCGCGTTCGAGCAGCCCCGACGCGACGAGCTCGGCGACCATCCGGTGCGCCGTCGACGACGGCAAGCCGGCGCGGCGCCCGATCTCGGCCGCCGTCTGCACCGTGCGCTCGGTCGAGAACGTCTCGAGCACGCGCACGATCCGCTCGGTCACGGAGTCGCCCGACGCGGAGTTCGCCATGGGGACATTGTCGCGGCGCGCCCCGGCCGCGCGCGACAATCGAGGGATGGACGCAGACGGCGAAGGCGTGCTCGCGCGCGCGATGCGCATCCTCGCGTGCTTCACGGCCGACGACCCGGATCTCAGCGCGACGCGCATCGGCGAGCTCACGGGGCTGTCGTCGTCGACGCTGCACCGCATCCTCGCGCAGCTCGTCGAGCACGGACTCGTGGCGCGCGCGCCGGGCCGCCGCTACATCGTCGGCCCGCGCCTCTGGGAGCTCGGCGAGCTGTCCCCGCTGTCGCTGCGGCTGCGTGAGACGGCGCTGCCCCATATGCAGCGGCTCTACGAGGCGACGGGCGAGAACGTGCACCTCGCCGTGCTCGACGCGCCGTCGCCCCAGCGGGCGTCCGCTCTCTACGTCGGCCGCGTGACGGGGCACTCGTCCATCCCGACACTCTCGCGTATGGGCGGTCGACACCCGCTGCACGCCGTGGGGGTCGGCAAGGCGATGCTCGCGCAGCAGAGCGAGGAGTGGCTGAGGCAGTTCTTCGAGACGCCGCTCGAACGGGAGACGGCGCACTCCATCACGAGCGAGATCGCGCTGCGCGCCGACCTGGAGGCGACGAAGGCGCGCGGCTATGCGCTGGCGCGCGAGGAGATGACGCTCGGCAACATCTCGATCGCCGCCATGATCGGCAACGTCCGCGGCCTGCCGCCCGCGGCGATCGGCGTCGTCGCGCACATCGATCGCGCCGACGAGCGCCGCCTCGCCGGCCTCGTGCGCCAGGCGGCCGTCGCGCTCGGCCGCGAGCTGCGCGACGCCCGCTGAGCCCGGCCGACTGCGGACACCGCGCAGGAGATCCACGCCGCGGCACCGGACCATCCCGCAGAGAACCGGGCCGGATCTCCCGTCGCCGGCGCTGTTCTCCTGCGGTGTGTCCGCTCCCCCCGCCCTGGCCGGCCCCCGGCCCGGCCGCCGCGCGGTGCTGTTCCTCCCACTCACCGGGAGGCATCCGGTCACCGGGATGGCCGCGGCGCGACACTGGAGGCGCACGCCCGTCGAAGGAGACACCATGACGCCAGAGCAGACCGCTGCGGCCCCCGAGTCGCTCCTCGCCTCGCCCGACCAGGTCAGCCAGGCGGAGATCACGGAGGAGATCCGGCAGATCCACGCCGATGCGGCCGCCCGCGTCGCGGCCGGCGAGAACGTCCCGAGCACGCTGTACGACTTCCCGCCGTACCGCTCGAGCATCCTTCGCCATCCGACCAAGAACCCGCGCCTCGTCGACCCGGAGACGATCGAGCTGTGGTCGCCCGCGTACGGCGAGCGCGACGTCGCGGCGATCGAGTCCGATCTCACGCTTCAGCACGCCGGCGAACCCATAGGGGAGCGGATGACCGTGAGCGGCCGCCTGCTCGACGGCTGGGGGCGCCCCATCGCGAACCAGCTCGTCGAGCTGTGGCAGGCGAACGCGGCCGGGCGCTACATCCACCAGCGCGACCAGCACCCCGCACCCCTCGACCCGAACTTCACCGGGGCGGGCCGCGTCATCACGAACGCGAACGGCGAGTACGCGTTCACGACGATCAAGCCCGGCCCGTACCCGTGGAAGAACCACGTCAACGCGTGGCGCCCGGCGCACATCCACTTCTCCGTGTTCGGCCGCGGCTTCACCCAGCGCCTCGTGACGCAGATGTACTTCCCGAGCGACCCGCTGTTCGCGCTCGACCCGATCTACAACACCATCCGCGATCAGAAGGACCGCGAGCGCCTCATCGCCGCGTACGACCACGACCTCACGGTGCCCGAGTTCTCGATGGGCTACCGCTGGGACATCGTCGTCGACGGGCCGGACGCCACGTGGTTCGAGCCTGAGGGAGACGAGCACTGATGACCCGCATCGACCTCGGTGAGAAGACGCTCGCCCCCACCGCCGGCCAGACCGTCGGCCCGTTCTTCAAGTTCGGGCTCGAGTTCGACGGGATGGCGCAGGTCGCCTTCCCGCACAGCCCCGGATCCGTCGTGCTCGGCGGCGCGATCTTCGACGGCGAGGGGCAGCCCATCCCCGACGGCGTCGTCGAGATCTTCGGCGCCGACACGGATGGCACGGTGCCGCGCGCACGCGGCACGCTGCGCCGCGACGGCCACTCCTTCACGGGGTACGGCCGTGCCTTCACGGACGACGAGGGTCACTTCGAGTTCTGGACGCGCAACCCCGGGCCCGTCGGCGGACGGGCGCCGTTCTTCGCCGTCGTGCTGTGGACGAGGGGCCTCCCGAACAAGCTGCACACCCGCATCTACCTGCCCGACGACGAGGCGCTCCTCGCAGCCGATCCGCTGCTGGCGTCGCTCGACGCCGACGAGCGCGCTACGCTCGTCGCGACCCGCAGGCCGGACGGCCACCTCCACCACGACATCCGGCTGCAGGGGGAGAAGGAGACCGTCTTCCTTGCCTACTGACGCCGAACGCCCGGGCGCCGCGCCCTTCGACGCGGGTCTCCTCTCGCCGGTCACCGCCGGCCACGAGGAGGCGGTGTCGGATGCGGCGGTGCTCTCCGCGCTCGTCGCGGCAGAGCGGGCGCTCGTCGCGGCCTACGCCGCGGTGGGGGCGGTGCCGGACGACGTCCGCAGCGAGGCCGGCGCGCTCGCCGCGACCGACGTGCGCGCGCTCGCGCTCGCCGGCGTCGCGGGCGGGAACCCCGTCATCCCGCTCGCGAAGGAGCTGCGTCGGACGGCAGGCGAGCGGGTGCGCCCGTGGGTCCATCGCGGTGCGACGAGCCAGGACATCCTCGACACGGCCCTCATGACGGTCGCGAAAGAGGCCGCAGGGCGCGTCGTCGCGGCGCTCGACGCCGTCGCCGGCTCGCTCGAGGCGTTCGCGCGGACCCATCGCGACCTGCCGGCCGCTGCGCGCACGCTCACGCAGCACGCCGTGCCGACGACGGTCGGCCTGCGGGCGTCCGTCTGGCTGCGGGCGGTCCGCCGCGCTCGCACCCGCCTCGCGGCGGCGGAATTCCCCGCGCAGCTCGGCGGCGCGGGCGGCACGCTCGCGTCGTTCGTCGAGATCGTCGGCGCCGAGCGCGCGGCGCGCCTGCCCGGCGCGTTCGCCGCCGCGCTGGGTCTCGACGCCCCCGACGGCGTCTGGCACGTGACGCGCTGGCCCGTCACGGAGCTCGGAGACGCCCTCGTCCAGGCGGTCGACGCGCTCGGGCTCATCGCGGCCGACATCGCGACGCTCTCGCGCACCGAGATCGGCGAGCTCGCCGAGGGCACGGGCGGCGGATCGTCCGCGATGCCGCAGAAGCAGAACCCGACCCGCTCCGTCCTCATCCGGTCCGCCGCCATCCGCGCCCCCCACCTCGCGGCGACCCTGCATGCGGCCGCCGCGCTCGCCGTCGACGAACGCCCGGACGGCGCGTGGCATGCCGAGTGGCCGGCACTGCGCGAGCTGCTCCGGATCGCGCTCGGGGCCTCCGCGCACGCCGCGGTGCTCGCCGCCGGCCTGCGGGTCGACGCCGACGCCGTGGCGCGCAACCTCGCCTCGACGCACGGCCTCATCGTGTCGGAGCGGCTCTCGGTCGTGCTCGGCCCGCTCATCGGGTCGGGCGCAGTGGCCGACGTCGTCGCGCGAGCCGGCGCGGGCGGCGACCTCGCCGCGCTCGTGCACGCGGCCCTCGCCGAGGCCGGCGTCTCGGGCGTCGACGTCGACGCCCTGCTCGATCCCGCGTCGTACACGGGTCTCGCCGGTCGCCTCGTCGACGAGGCGACCGCCGACCATCCGCCCCTCGAGGAGGACAGATGACCATCCCGCCCATCGCGCTCACGGCGCCCGTCGGCCCCGCAGACGCCCCGCTCGTCGTGCTCGGCCCCTCGCTCGGCACCTCGACGATCGTGTGGGAGAGCGTCGTGCCGCTGCTCTCGGCGCGGTTCCGCGTCGTGTGCTGGGATCTGCCCGGCCACGGCGCCGCCCGCCCCGCGACCGAGGCGTTCGAGGTCGGCGACCTCGCCGACGCCGTGGCCGCAGCCGTCGGCGAGCCGTTCCTCTACGCGGGCGTCTCGCTCGGCGGCGCGACGGGTCTCGAACTGCTGCTGCGCCATCCCGACCTCGTGCCGCGTGCCGCGATCGTGTGCGCGTCGCCCCGGTTCGCCGATGCGCAGACGTGGACCGACCGCGCCGCGCAGGTGCGGGCCCAGGGCACGCCCGTGCTCGTCAGCGCGTCGGCCGGGCGCTGGTTCGACTCGATCGCCCGCATCCCCGTGCTGAGCGGACGCCTGCTGCACGCGCTGAGCGACGCCGACGACGAGAGCTACGCACTGTGCTGCGAGGCGCTGTCGCGATGGGATGTCACGGGCCGCCTGGGCGGCATCGCGGCGCCCGTGCTCGCGATCGCCGGCGTGCACGACCCCGTGTCGCCTCCCGCGCACGCCGAGGCGATCGCCGCCGGGGTGGTCGACGGGCTCGCCGTCGTCGTGCCGGAGGCGAGCCATCTCGCACCGGCCGAGCAGCCGGCCGCCGTCGCCGAGCAGCTCATCCGACACTTCGAGGGGATCGCCCGATGACGCGTCCGACCGGCCGAGGTCTCACCGACGAGGAGCGCTACGACCAGGGGATGGCCGTGCGCCGCGCCGTGCTCTCCGACGCGCACGTCGACCGCGCCACGGCGAGTCAGACGGAGCTGAGCGCCGAGTTCCAGGACTTCATCACGCGCTACGCGTGGGGCGACGTGTGGTCGCGCCCGGGCCTCGATCGCCGCTCGCGCTCGGTCGCGGTGCTGTCGTCGCTCATCGCGCACGGTCACCACGAGGAGCTCGCGATGCACCTGCGGGCGGCGCTGCGCAACGGTCTCACGGTGGACGAGATCCGCGAGGTCATCCTGCAGTCGGCGATCTACTCCGGCGTCCCCGCCGCCAACACCGCCTTCCGCATCGCGAACGAGGTGCTCGGCGGCGAGTGACCCTGCCCCCTCTTTCTTCTCGTCCAACGGATATCCGTCTGACGGACGGCCATCCGATTGCTCCGAATTGCGTGTGCTCTCGGCACTCGGATGGCCGTTCGGCGGCGGACGAGGTCGACCTCTCGCGTTAGTCTGGCGGCACCATGACGATCACGCGCCGCACCCTGTTCGTCGGCGCCGGGGCGGGCGCCGTCGCGGTGCTGCTCGCCTCGTGCACGGGAGACCCCCGGCCGGCGCAGACGTCGCCGTCGTCCACGCCCGAGCCGACCGCGGCGCCGACCGCATCGGCGCCCGCGACGGGCGTGCCGGAGCCGGCGGGATGGCTGCGCAGCCAGTGGTCGACGGACCCCTACGCTCTCGGAGCGGCGAGCGTCGTGCTCGCCGGGGCGACGCCGCAGCTGCGCGAGGCGCTCGCGCAGCCCGTCGAGGGGCGGCTCTTCTTCGCGGGCGAGGCGACCGACCTCGACCGCCCCGGCACCGTGCTCGGCGCCGAGGACTCCGGTGACCGCGCGGCCCGCGAGCTGCTCGACGTCGCGGGCTCGGGAGAGCGCGTCGCCGTGATCGGTGCGGGGATGGCCGGAGCGGCCGCTGCGCGCCGTCTCGTCGATGCCGGGCTCGACGTCACGGTCTTCGAGGCGCGCGACCGGGTGGGCGGCCGCATCCACTCGGTCGTCGACGACGCATGGCCCGTGCCCGTTCAGCTCGGTGCCTGGGCGTCGCGCGACGACGACGCCTCGCTCACGGGGCGGCTGACGCTGCTGGGCATCGACGAGGTCGACATCGACACCGCGATCGGATGGTCCTCCGACGGCGAGACCGCGTCGGTCGACACCGCGACGGTGGAATCCGCCATCGCCCGCGCCGGCGAGCAGCCGACCGACCTCCCGCTCGCCGACGCCCTGGAGGAGGCGGGCGCCGACCTCGCGGACCCCGTGCTCGCGGCGTCGCTCTCCTGGCTCGCCGCGACCTCGGGCGCCGACCCGGGGCGGGCGTCGAGCTGGTATCCGCCGACCTTCGCCGAGGACGCCTTCGCGGTCGCGGCGGGCGATCTCGCACCGCTCGTCGAGGGCCCGCTCGAGGGCGTCCAGGTGTCGCTGTCGTCGCCCGTGGTCCGCGTCGCCCGCGACGACGCGGGAGTGAGCCTGCGTCTCGGCACGGGCGAGGCGCTGTCGTTCGACCGCGTCGTCGTGTCGGTGCCGCTCGGCGTGCTGCAGGCGCAGGGCATCGAGTTCGAGCCCGTGCTGCCGTTCGCGCACCGCGGCGCGATTGCGGCACTCGGCGCCGGCGCGGTCGAGACGGTGTGGCTGCGATTCGACGAGCCGTTCTGGCAGACCGACGCCGCGCTCTGGCACCTCGTCGGCGGCGACGGTCCCGTCGCGACCTGGATCAACCTCGAGCCCGCGACGGGCGACGCCGTGCTCGTGGGCCTCGTGGGCGGCGCGGCCGCGGAGGAGTTCGCGGCGCTCGGCGACGACGAGGCGCGTGCGGCGGCTCTCGCGTCGCTCGCCCTGCTGGCCCCCGCGGACTGAGCAGGGCCATCCGCCCGCCCGGCGGGCACACCGCAGGAGAATCGGGCGCGTCGAGCCCCGGGGAGCGGTTCCCCGCCCGAAGCGGGGCCGGATCTCCTGCGATGTGTCCGGCCCGGCTCAGTCGCCGCGGATGGTCGGGCGGGCCTTGCTCGCGAGCACGAGTCCCGTCGCGACGAGCGCGAAGATCGACAGCGCGATGCCGCAGGTGACGGCGAACTCACCCGGCCCCGACACCTGCCGCGGATCGAGGAAGTAGTACGGGTACCAGCCCACGCGCGATCCCCGCCACATCGTGAAGGCGCCCCACACGATCGGGTACAGCACGACGAACGGCACCACCCGCCAGGACGCCGCGCGCCGCCCCGGGCCGAGCACCCAGGCGGCGATCGTCCACACGGGCAGCACGAAGTGCAGCACGACGTCCGACCAGGGCACGTCGATGCGGATGCCGCGCAGCCCCGCCTGCCAGACGATCAGCGCGAAGGCGAGCCCCGCGGTGATCGTCCAGCTGAGCACGAGCGCACGGGCGGTCGTCAGCCACGGCGGGTCTTCGTCGCGCCGGAGCGCCACGGCGCCGGCGACGACCGCGAGCACGGCGAACGCGATGTTCGACTCGATCGTGAGGTAGGCGAGGAAGTTCTCGCCCGCGATCGTCTGCGAGCTCAACCCCCAGAAGAGCCGGTGGACGAGCGCCGCCGCGCACAGCCCCGCCGCCGCGAAGCGGGTCCAGGCGAACAGGATGCGGGGCGTCACGCGGCCGTCGTCCTCCTCCCGCGGCGCGGCGGTCGCGCCGTCCGGCCCTCGCGGGGAGCGCCACCCGGCCCACTCTAGGAGACGGGGCTCAGCCGTCGGCGAGGGACGCCGCGGCGTCGGCGAACAGGCCGCGCATCCACACGTGCTCGGGGTCGCGGTCGTGCACGGGGTTCCACCACATCGCGTTGAGCACGGGCGTCGCGTCGAACGGCAGCTCGAACCGACGCACGTCGGCCGACCGCTCCAGGATGGGCGCGAGCGACGTCTGCACGATGCCCAGCCGGTCGGTGCCCTCGATGAAGTGCGGCAGCGCGAGGAAGCTCTCCACGACGGCCTCGACGCGGGGCTCGATGCCGAGCTGCTGGATCTGTCGGCTCGCCGAGGTGAAGGCCTCGCGCGACTGGTACGTGAAGACCCACGGCCGTTCGGCGAGATCGGACATGCGCCCCGCGTCGCCGATCCGCGCGTCGTGGGCGCTCGCGATGCCCACCCACTCGTCCTGCCACAGGTCGGTGTACGGCAGGTCGGCGAGGAATCCGTGCGGGATGAGCATGGCGTCGGCCGAGCGCAGCCGCGACGAGGCGTCCTCGACGATGGCCGGGTTGTGCAGCATGAAGCGGAAGCGCACGCCGGGCGCCCGCTCCCGCGCCATCCTGCTCGCGGCGCGCCCGACGGTCGCGAACCCGTAGTCGGAGCCGTAGAGGGAGAACTCGCGCGTCGACTGCCGCGGATCCCAGGCGGCCTGGCTCTCGAAGACGCGTCGGGCAGCCTCGAGCGCCGTCGTGGTGTGCTCGGTCAGCCGCACGGCGAGCGGCGTGAGCTCGTAGGTGTTGCCCCGTCGCGCCAGGATGGGGTCGTCGAAGTGCGTGCGCAGGCGCGACAGCGAGGCGCTCAGTGCGGGCTGGCTGAGGTGCAGGCGCTCGGCGGCGCGCGTCACGCTCCGCTCGGTCAGCAGCGCGTCGAGGGAGACGAGCAGGTTGAGGTCGAGTCGGGAGAGGAGCGGCTGGTCGGGCACGGCGTCGTGGTCCTCGCGTTCGGGTGGCTCACCGGTGAGATAACCCGGATGCTATCACTGCGGTCTATCCGTGAACCTCGTTCATCGCGCGCGCTGATGCTCAGAGGGTGAGCACGAGCGCGTCGCCCTGGCCACCCCCGCCGCAGAGCGCCACGACGCCCGTTCCCGCGCCGCGACGGGCGAGCTCGTGCGCGACGTGCACGACGAGGCGCGTGCCCGACGCGCCGATCGGATGGCCGAGCGCGATCCCGCCGCCGTGCACGTTGACGATGTCGCTCGAGAGCCCGAGCTCCTTCTGCGACTGCGCCACGACGGCGCCGAACGCCTCGTTGATCTCGACGAGATCGAGGTCGGCGATCGCCGCGCCCTGCTTCGCGAGGGCGCGGCGGATGGCCTGGGCCGGCTGCGCCTGCAGGGAGTTGTCGGGGCCGGCGGTCTGACCGGACGCCCCCACGGTCGCGAGCACGCGCCATCCCTCGCGCTCGGCACGCGCCCGCGTCGCGAGCACGACCGCCGCCGCGCCGTCGGAGATCTGCGAGGAGTTGCCCGCCGTGATGCTGCCGCCCTCGGAGAAGGCGGGGCGCAGCCGCGCGAGCGAGTCGACCGTCGTGTCGGGGCGGATGCCCTCGTCGGCCGAGACGACGACGGCATCGCCCCGGCGCTGCGGGATCTCGACCGGCACGATCTCGTCGGCCAGCACGCCGTCGGCCGTGGCGGCCGCGGCGCGCTGATGCGACAGGGCGGCGACGGCGTCCTGCTCGGCGCGCGTCAGGCCGAACCGCGGGTTGTGGTTCTCCGTGCTGAGGCCCATGCTCACGCCGTCGTAGGCGTCGGTGAGCCCGTCATGCGCCATGTGGTCGAGCGCCTCGACGCTGCCGTACGTCCATCCGCGTCGCGAACCGGGGAGCAGGTGCGGCGCGTTCGACATCGACTCCATACCGCCGGCGGCGACGACCTCGGCATCTCCCACCGCGATCATGCGCGCGGCGTCGATGACGGCCGTGAGGCCGGACAGGCACACCTTGTTGACGGAGTGCGCCGGCACATCCCATCCGATCCCCGCGCCCACGGCCGCCTGCCGCGCCGCGTTCTGCCCCGACCCCGCGGGCAGCACCTGGCCGAGGATGACGGCGTCGACGGCCCCGGCGACGACGCCCCCCTGCGCGAGCGCACCGCGGATGGCGGCGGCTCCGAGCTGCGGCGCCGTGAGCGACGAGAGGGCTCCGTTCAGGCGCCCCTGCGGCGTGCGGGCGGCGGCGACGATCACGATGTCGGATGCGGAGGTCATGCGGACTCCTCGAGGGCGATGGCGAGCGGCGGCTCGGTGGCGGAGACGACGTCGGAGGTCGAGACGCCGGGGGCGAGCTCGCGGAGCACGAGGCCGTTCGGCGTCACGTCGATGACGGCGAGGTCGGTGATGATGCGGTCGACGACGCCGCGGCCCGTGAGGGGCAGGGCGCACGCGTCGACGATCTTGGGCGAGCCGTCCTTCGCGACGTGCTCCATCAGCACGATGACGCGGCCGGCGCCGTGCACGAGATCCATGGCGCCGCCCGGGCCCTTCACCATCTTCCCGGGGATCATCCAGTTGGCGAGGTCGCCGGAGGCCGACACCTGCATGGCGCCGAGGATCGCCGCGTCGATCTTGCCTCCGCGGATCATCCCGAAGCTCAGCGCCGAGTCGAAGAACGCGGCGCCCGGAAGCGTCGTCACGGTCTCCTTGCCGGCGTTGATGAGGTCGGGATCGACCGCGTTCTCGGCGGGATAGGGCCCGACGCCGAGGATGCCGTTCTCCGACTGCAGCACGAGGGTCACGCCCTCCGGCACGAAGTTCGGCACGAGCGTCGGCAGCCCGATGCCGAGGTTGACGTATTCGCCGTCGCGGAGCTCGCGGGCCGCGCGCGCGGCCATTTCGACGCGGGTGAGGGCCATGTCAGGCCTCCTCTCGGACGGTGCGCTTCTCGATGCGCTTCTCGATGTCCAGGCCGACCTCGACGATGCGGTGGACGAAGACCCCGGGCAGGTGCACGTCGTCGGGGTCGATCGCCCCCGGCTCGACGAGCTCCTCGACCTGCGCGATGCACACGCGGCCGGCCATCGCGGCGACGGGGCTGAACGCGCGTGCGGCCTTGCGGAAGACGAGGTTCCCGTGCCGGTCGCCCTTCCAGGCGTGCACGAGCGAGAAGTCGGTGGAGATCGCCTCCTCGAGCACGTACTCGCGGTCGCCGAAGACGCGCACGTCCTTCGGCGGGGAGGCGACGGCGATCGTGCCGTCGGCGGCGTAGCGGCGCGGCAGGCCGCCTTCGGCGACCTGCGTTCCGACGCCCGTCTGCGTGTAGAAGGCCGCGATCCCCGATCCGCCGGCCCGCAGCTTCTCGGCGAGCGTGCCCTGCGGCGTGAGCTCGAGCTCGAGCTCGCCGGTGAGGAACTGCCGTTCGAACTCGCGATTCTCGCCGACGTACGACGACGTCATCTTCCGGATGCGCCGGGCGGCGAGCAGCGCGCCGAGGCCCCAGTCGTCGACGCCGCAGTTGTTCGACACGACGGACAGGTCCGACGTCCCCTGAGCGAGCAGCGCCTCGATGAGCGCGATGGGGTTGCCGGAGAGGCCGAACCCGCCCACGGCGAGGCTCGCGCCGTCCGGGATGTCCGCGACGGCCTCCGCGGCCGTGGCGATCTGCTTGTCGATCACGTCGTGTCACTCCTTCGTGCCTCCGGGCCGCCGCGCGGACCCGACACCAGCGTGCGGGAGCGGTGCCGCGCTGTCCAGCCCGGGTTGCCATGCGGATGGAGGCGGGCCTAGAGTCCACGATGTGGACACCTCGCCCAAGGGTGCGCAGGCGATCGCGCGCGCGAGCCTCCTGCTCCGCCTCGTGACGGCGGAGGGTGAGGGAGGGGCGCGCACGGCGGCGCTCGTCGAGCGCAGCGGGCTCACGCGGCCGACCGTGCACAGGCTGCTGTCCGCATTGCGGGCGGAGGGGCTGCTCGACCAGGACCCCCTCACCCAGCGCTGGCTGCCGGGGCCCGAGCTCTTCCTGATGGGGTCGGTCGCCGCCCCGCGGTATGACGTCGCCGCGCGGGCGCACGACATCGTGCGCTCGCTCGCCGACGAGACGCAGGAGAGCGCCTTCCTGTCGGTGCGCCGCGGCGACGAGACCGTGTGCCTCGTGCGCGAGGACGGCGCCTTCCCGATCCGGTCGTTCGTCCTGAGCGAGGGCGTGCGGTTCCCGCTCGGCGTCGCGTCGGCGGGGCTCGCGATCCTTTCCTTCCTGCCCGACGACGAGGTCGACGCGTATCTCGCGCGCTCGACGGCCGAGCTCGCGCGAAGGGGTCCCGAGCATGCGCCATCGGCCATCCGCGCCCGCGTCGCGCACACGCGGGCGGCGGGCTTCGCCATCAACCCCGGCCTCATCGTCGAGGGCAGCTGGGGGATGGCGGCGGCGGTCTTCGACCGGCACGGACGCCCGGAATGGGCGCTCAGCATCACGGGCGTCGAGTTCCGATTCGCCCCCGAGCGGCGGGTGCAGCTGGGGCGCCTCCTTCTCGCGCACGCGCACGAGCTCACGGGTCGATTGCGCGCGCGTTCCGGCGGATCGTCATCACATAAATGAGCCTGATGCCCCACATCGCCTAATTCACCTTCCCTGATAGTGCCCGCGGGGTCGAATCTGGATGCAGACCCACCCCGATGAAGGGATCAACGATGATCAAACTGCTCTCGCACCTGTCGTACGTCGCCATCACGACGCCCGACGTCGAGGCGTCCGTGAAGTTCTACGAGGAGCAGGTCGGCCTGCAGGTCGTCGACCGCGTCGACGGCGCCGTGTACCTCCGCTGCTGGGGCGACTACTACCGCTACAGCGTCGTCGTCGTGCCGGGCGACGAGCCGGCCCTCGACACAGCGGCCTGGCGCACGACGAGCGCCGAGGCGCTCGAGGAGGCCGTGCGCCGCCTCGAGGCGGAGGGCGTCGAGGGCGAGTGGTTCGACGGCCACGCGATCGGGCGCGCCTATCGCTTCACCGGTCCGCAGGGCCACCCCATGACCCTGCACTGGGACGTCGAGCACTACGTCTCGGGCGCCGACGGCGCGTCGATCTACCCCGACCGCCCCTCGCGCCGCTCGTCGCACGCGGGAGCCCCCCGCCAGCTCGACCACGTCACGATCGCCGCGCGTGACGTCGACGCGTTCGTCGAGTGGTACGTGCGCGTGCTCGGCTTCCGCTTCATGGCGCGCACCGTCCTCGACGAGGCGCCCGTCTCGGTGTTCAGCGTGCTGACGACGAACGAGAAGTCGCACGACCTCGGGGTCGTGCTCGACGGCTCCGACCGCGACGGCCGCGTCAACCACTACGCGTTCTGGGTCGACACCCGCGAGGAGCTCCTCATCGCGGCCGACGTGCTCATGGAGAACGGCACGCCCATCGAGTACGGCCCGAACATCCACGGCATCGGCGAGCAGACGTTCCTCTACTACCGCGAGCCGTCCAGCCTGCGCATCGAGCTCAACACGGGCGGCTACCGCAACTACGTGCCCGACTGGGAGGCGCACACGTGGCGCCCCTCGCAGGGGTCGAACAACTTCTACCGCAACGGCGTCATGCCGATGTCGATGACGGAGTCGTTCCCGCCCGCGAATGGCCCGTCGGCGACGGAGGAGGGCGTGCCCGACGAGATCAAGGACGCGCTGCTGAACCCGTACGCGGTGCACGGCCGCGGCTGACCGCCCGGGGTGGGGGGGGGGCCCCGCCCCCCCCCCCCCCCCCCGCCCCCCCCCCCCCCCCCACAAGACACCCCCCAAAAG
>NZ_JBSHGQ010000005.1:0-11048 GCF_053617895.1 Microbacterium sp. NPDC055683
CGACCGGGTCGACCGCGCGCGGCCGGCGGCCATGTCAGGCCCGCGCCGCCCAGCGATGCGAGTGATCGCGTGTCGCGGCGTGCACCGACCCGCGGCTGACCCGTTCCAGCAGGGCGACGGCGTCGTCACGCTCGAGCCCGACGATCTGCCCCGAGATCGGCCCGACGACCGTGTGGGCCTGCCCCCAGGCGACGCGCTGCAGCCGGTCGATCGGGCCCTGTGCGATCGACACGCCCTGCAGCCGCGCCAGGGGGAACACGGCGAGCTTGCGCCAGACCCGCCCGCGCCGCAGCAGCAGCCCGAACTCCGTCACGGCGTAGCCGTGCCGCCGCCACGACACCGGACGGCGCCACCAGGCGCGCGCCGGGATCGTCCGGTACGGGTCGTCGGGGCCCGGCCCGAGGATGCCGTGCTCCCAGACGAGCGGGAGGTCCTGGGGCGGCACGTCGGGGAGGATGAGCGCGAGCACCCTCTCCACGTCCTCGCGCTTCCCCACGGGCAGCACGACGTTGAACTGCTGCGCGCTCCCCGACTGCTGCTGCGCGGCGCTCTTCCCCGACATGCGGTTGATCTTGATCGTCCACCAGCCGAACGGACGCCACAGCAGCGACTGCGACACCTCGACGGCGAAGATGCGGCCGGGCGGCAGCGTCTCGGTGACGGTGGTGAGGAGGCCGTAGGTGATGCGCACGCCGTCGGGGGTGGGAGCGATCGAGTAGCGCAGCGACTTCGAGATCTGCGCCCACGTGATGCCGACGGTCGCGATGACGAGCGGCACGCCCATGCCGAGGCCCGCCCCCAGGAGGATGACGAGCCCGTCGCCGTCGTCGTTGCCGAGCGCGACCGGCAGGAGGAACGCCAGGACCACGCCGAGGAGGACCGCGAAGAACCCGAACCACAGCACGCCGCTGATGACCTGCGAGCCGATGAGGCGCCCCGCGGGGATCTTCACGACGCTCTCCGGCACGAGGTCGGCACGGTCGACGCCGTCGATGAGCCCGCTCACGCCCTGGTTGAGGTTGCCGAGGAACTGCTCGCGCGCTCCCGGGGCGCGGCCGGGTGCGGCGGAGCGTCCGGCGCCCGGTGCGGCCCCCGCGCGTGCGGCCTCGCGCGCCGCGCGCGCTCCGGATGCGAGCCGCAGGATGTCGGAGCGCACCGCCTCCGCGCGCGCCGTCGCGAGGTACTCCAGCGGCACGTTCGCGTCGGTCCCCGCCCCCACGACCTCGAGCTTGGCCATCCCGATGAGCCGCGCGGGGAACGGGCGCGTGAGGTTGACGCCCTGCACGCGGTCGAGCGGCGCGCGCCGATGCGAGCGGAAGACGATGCCCTTGCGCACCTCGACGTGCTCGTCGGTGATGCGGAACTGCTGGAACCGCCACACGAGCCAGAACGCGCCGCTCAGCACGGCGACGACGGCGAGCGTCGCGAGCAGCGCCACGACGAGGAGATTGTTCGACAGCACCCAGTCGACGGGGTCGCCGCTCGAGTAGTCCTCGACGCGCGTGCCGCGCGGTGTGAACAGGTCGACGAACCCGTAGATCAGGCGGTCGCGCAGGTTGCCGATCGCGATTCCCGCGACGATGAGGAGCGCGAGCCCGCCCTTGAACAGCGGCGTCAGCGGATGCAGCCGGTGCCAGTCGCCGTCCGCGAGCGACGACGAGCCCCCTCCGGGCAGCACGGCGGGCTCCGGCGCAGCCGGGCGCGACGGGTCGCTCACAGCCCGGTCCGGCGGGTCTCGGCGACCTCGATGAGGGTGTCGCGCAGCGCTTCGGCGGCGTCCTGCGAGAGACCGGGGATCTCGACGCCGGTCGTGGCCGCGGCCGTCACCATCTTCAGCTTGGCGATGCCGAAGGCGCGGTCCATCGGGCCGTGCGTGATGTCGACGAGCTGCATGCGGCCGTACGGCACCGCGACCATCCGCTGCCACAGGATGCCCTTGCGGAACACGAGGTCGTCGGGGCGCAGCATGTACCCGAGCGCGCGAGCCTGGCGCGGCAGCACGATCATCGTGAGCACCGTGACGAGCACGATCGCCCCCGCGACGAGCCACACCCACGGCTCCGACACGACGAGCGCCCAGAACACGCCGGCGGCGACGAGCACGACGGCGACGAAGATCGCGTTCTGCACGAACTGCGAGACCACGTACTTCGGCGAGATCTGGTGCCACGTGCCGTCGAGGGAGAGGCGCCCGGCCCCGCGCGGCTCGCGGATGGCGGGATAGGTGCCCGCGTCGAGCACATCGGGTGCCGCGACGGGGGCGGAGGGCTCTGGCGCCGCGGGAGCGGGCGGCACCCACAGATCCTCGCCGGGAGGCCATGCCGCCGGCGGCAGGATGCCGGCGGGGCGCGCGGGCGGCACGGCCGGAGCCGGCGGCACGGCCGCGGCGGGAGGCGCGGGCGGCACGGCCGGAGCCTGCGGCACGGCCGGTGTCTGCGGCGCCGGCGGCACGGGCGGTACGGGCGGCACGGCGGGTGCCGTCTCCTCCGGTGCCGCGGGGCCGGTCGGCGCCTGCGGGTCGGCCGCTGCGCGACGCGCAGCGGCGCGCGTCAGCGGAGGGGTCGCCGGTTCGTCAGCGGGGTTCGAGTCCGGCTGCGGGGTCGTCGGGCTGTCGCTCATCTGGATCCTTCGGCAGCGTGCAGAAATGCTCTGCGACCAGCGCCGCGACCACGAGAAGCGCCCCCGCGACCGCCGTGGCGATGGTCGTTCCCAACGACCCTAGCGCGGGCGACACCGGACGGCTGGCTCCGTAGAGCAGCAGGCCGACCGCGGCGCCGCCCACGGCGGATCCCACGATGCTCGCCGACTTCGCGAGCACGGCGACGCGCAGCGCGCGGAACGGGTCGACGCGCGGTGCCTCCGCGTCGCGCACGGCCCTGCGGATGGGCCACGCGAGCGCGAGGCACAGGGCGCCGAGGAGGACGAGGAGGACCGGCAGCATGAGGGCGGGCGCGAACGTCGTACGACCGCTCGAGGTGAGCACGTGGTCGAGGAGGAATCCGCCCCCGCCGCCGAGGATAGCCGCCACGACGAGCGCGAGCACGGTCGTCCGCTTCATCGCGCGCCCCGCTCGGCCACGAGCGCGGCGACCGGTCCGTGGCCCGGCAGCACGGCGGCGGGATCGACCTGGAGCCACGGGAGCAGCACGAAGTCGCGCTCCGCGGCACGCGGATGCGGCAGGACGAGCCGCGGGTCGTCGGAGACGACGTCGCCGTAGACGATGAGGTCGAGGTCGAGCGTGCGATCGCCCCAGCGCTCCCGCCGCACCCGGCCGTGACGCTGCTCGATCGCCTGCAGGAAGCCGAGCAGCACGGTCGGCGCGAGACGCGTCTCGACGAGCGCGACGGCGTTGAGGTAGGCGGGGGCGTCGGCATCGGGCCCGTCGAGCTTCACCGCGACGGTCTCGAGCGGCTCCGAGCAGACGACGCTCCCCGTCAGCGGGAGGCGCTCGAGCTCGCGGACCGCGGCGTCGAGCGTCGCCCTCCTGTCGCCGAGGTTGGCCCCGAGGGCGACGACGGCGCGCACGGGCGTCGCCGGCGTGCGCGGAGCGGGAACGGCGGCCGTCGCGCGCGCGGGCGGGTCGGGGCGGCGCGTCGTCACGACGGCTCCGCCCGGCCGGCACCGGCGCGCGTGCGCTGCACCGTCACGGAGACGTCGGCGAACCGGGCGCGGATGGGCGCGTGCGGCTTGTGCACGGTCACCGCGACGACGTGCACGCGGTCGTCGGCGAGCACGACGTCGGCGATGCGGTGCGCGAGCGTCTCGATGAGGTTCACGGGGTCGCCTTCGACGACGGCGACGACCTTCTCGGCGAGCTCGCCGTAGTGCACCGTGTCGGCGACGTCGTCGCTCGCGGCGGCACGGGAGGTGTCGAGGTGGAGCCGGAGGTCGACAGAGAAGTCCTGCCCCTCGGTGCGCTCGAACTCGAAGACGCCGTGACGGCCGAACGCCGTGAGGCCGCGCAGCTCGATCGTGTCGAGAGGGATCATGCTCTCAACCCTGCCACTCCCGTGCGACGGCGAGCGCATCGCGGGTCGACGCCGCATCGTGCACGCGCACACCCCACGCCCCCGCCTGCACCGCGAGCACGCTCGTGACGGCCGTGGCGAGGTCGCGCCGTTCGAGCGCCGCGGCGTCGCCGATCGCCGACGCGAGGAACCGCTTGCGCGACGTGCCGACGAGCACGCGGTGCCCGAGCTCGAGGACGTCGTCGAGGGCGCGCAGGAGCGCCCAGTTCTGCGGGCCGCGCTTGGCGAAGCCGACACCGGGGTCGACGATGATCCGCGCATCGGCGACCCCCGCCGCACGGGCGGCGTCGACGCGGGCCGCCAGCTCTCCCGCGACCTCGCGGCCGATCCGGTCGTACGCGGCGTGCGCATACATGTCGGCGGACGGCCCGCGCCAGTGCCCGAGCGCGACGTCGACGCCGTGCTCCGCGACGACCTCGAGCAGCGCGGGGTCGGCGAGCCCGCCGGCGACGTCGTTCACGATGGCGGCTCCCGCCACGATGGCCGCGCGCGCGGTCTCGGCCCGGTAGGTGTCGACGCTCACGACGGCGCCGTCGGCGGCGAGCGCGCGGATGACGGGCTCGATCCGGCGGATCTCCTCCGCCGCCCCCACGGGCTCGGAACCCGGCCGGGTCGACTCCCCTCCCACATCGAGCACGGTGGCGCCGTCGGCGAGGAGCCGGCGTCCGTGCGCGACCGCGGCGTCATGCGCGAAGTGGCGCCCGCCATCCGAGAACGAGTCGGGCGTGACGTTGACGATGCCCCAGATGGAGGTCACGCCTGCTCCTCGTGCCCGCCGCCGAGGGCGATGAGCGCGATGATCTCGCCCCGGGCGGCGGGCTCGGCGAGCGCGCCGCGCGCCGCGACGGTGACCGTGGAGCTGTCGCTCTGACGGCCTCCGCGCGTCGTCACGCACTGGTGCACGGCGTCGAGCACGACGACGACCCCGAGGGTGTCGAGAGATCCGTCGATGACGTCGGCGATCTGCTCGCCGAGACGCTCCTGCACCTGCGGCCGGGCCGCGAGCACGTCGACGACCTTCGGCAGCGCGCCGAGCCCGACGACCTGCTCGCCCGGCAGGTACGCGATGTGGGCATGGCCGACGAACGGCAGCAGGTGGTGCTCGCACACCGAGCGGAAGCGCACGCCGCGCAGCAGCACGGCGCCCGACGGGAGCGTGTCGGGCGCCGGCCCGCGGCTGACGCTGATGGTGTGCGCGAGCGGCTCGGCGGGGTCCTGGCCGACGCCCGCGAAGAACTCCGCGTACGCATCGGCGACCCGCTGAGGGGTCTGGCGCAGGCCCGCGCGGTCGGGGTCCTCCCCGATCGCGACGAGCAGCTCGCGCGTGAGCTCCGCGACGCGCTCCCGGTCGACGGTCACGCCGTCACGCCGTGGCGGGTCGCGTGTGGCCCGTCGCGGGCCGGGTCGCAGGCTGCGTCGCCGTCGGCTGCTCGGCTGACGCCTGCGCGGCGACCCCGTCGGGCTGCCGCTTGCGCGGCACGTCGATGGGCGGCAGCGCCGAGACGGGGCGGTCGCTCGACGAGAGCCACTGCGGCCGCTCGGGGAGCTTGCGCACGTCCTTGAAGATCTCCTCGATCTGCAGGTGGTCGAGCGTCTCGTGCTCGAGGAGCGCGAGGGCCAGCCGGTCGAGGATGTCGCGGTTGGCGTTCAGCACCTCGTACGCCTCGTTGTGGGCGAGCTCGATCAGCGCGCGCACCTCGTCGTCGACGTTCTCGGCGATGCGCTCGGAGTAGTCGCGGCCGTGGCCCATGTCGCGGCCCATGAAGACCTCGCCGCTCGAGCCGCCGAGCTTGACGGGGCCCACGGCCGTCGTCATGCCGTACTCGGTGACCATCTTGCGCGCGATGCTCGTCGCCTTCTCGATGTCGTTGGACGCCCCCGTCGTGGGGTCGTGGAAGACGATCTCCTCGGCGACACGGCCGCCCATGGCGTATGCGAGCTGGTCCTGCAGCTCGTTGCGGGTCACGGAGTACTTGTCCTCGAGGGGCAGCACCATCGTGTAGCCGAGGGCCTTGCCTCGCGGCAGGATGGTGATCTTCGTGACGGGGTCGGAGTAGTTCATCGCCGCCGCGGCGAGGGCGTGGCCGCCCTCGTGGTAGGCCGTGATGAGCTTCTCCTTGTCCTTCATGACGCGCGTGCGGCGCTGCGGGCCGGCGATGACGCGGTCGATGGCCTCGTCCATGGCGCGGTCGTCGATGAGCTGTGCGTTCGAGCGCGCGGTGAGGAGCGCTGCCTCGTTGAGCACGTTCGCGAGGTCGGCGCCCGTGAAGCCGGGCGTCTTGCGCGCGACGACCTCGAGGTCGACGTTGTCGGCGAGCGGCTTGCCGCGGCTGTGCACCTGGAGGATGCGCAGGCGCCCCTTCAGGTCGGGGGCGTCGACGCCGATCTGGCGGTCGAAGCGCCCGGGACGCAGGAGCGCCGGGTCGAGGATGTCGGGGCGGTTCGTCGCCGCGATGACGATGACGTTCACCTTGGGGTCGAAGCCGTCCATCTCGACGAGCATCTGGTTGAGGGTCTGCTCGCGCTCGTCGTGGCCGCCGCCCATGCCCGCGCCGCGGTGGCGCCCGACGGCGTCGATCTCGTCGATGAAGATGATGGCGGGAGACGACTCCTTCGCCTGGTTGAAGAGGTCGCGCACGCGGCTCGCGCCGACGCCGACGAACATCTCGACGAAGTCGGAGCCCGAGATCGAGTAGAACGGGACGCCCGCTTCGCCGGCCACCGCACGCGCGAGGAGCGTCTTGCCGGTTCCGGGAGGGCCGTACAGCAGCACGCCCTTCGGGATGCGCGCGCCCACCGCCTGGAAGCGGGCGGGGTCCTTCAGGAACTCCTTGATCTCGTGGAGCTCCTCGATGGCCTCGTCGGCGCCCGCGACGTCGGCGAACGTGACGTCGGGGTGCTCCTTGCTCATGAGCTTGGCGCGCGACTTGCCGAACTGCATGACGCCGCGGCCTCCGCCCTGCGCGCTCGACATGAGGAACCAGAAGAGCAGGCCGAGGAGGAGGATCGGGATGGCGAGCGACAGCAGGCTGTCCCAGATGGTCGCGCGCGGAACGGCGTCGTCGTAGCCGTCCTCCGGGGCGGCCTCGCTGACGGCGCTGACGACCTCGTCGGCGCGGGCCTCGACGTAGTAGAACTGCACGTCCGTCGCGCCCTCGTAGGCGTCGGACAGCGTCATGTCGACCCGCTGGTCGCCATCCGTGATGAGCACCTCGGTGACGGTGTCGCCGTTCAGCAGCTCGAGGCCCTCCTGGGTCGAGATCTGCTTGGGCGCGCCCAGGTTGGAGATGAGCGAGAACCCGACGATCAGCAGCACGCCGACCAGAAGGATGTAGATCAGCGGGTTGCGGGTGAGCTTCTTGACGTCCATGCCTGGGGTGACTTCCTCCCGTCGGCGCGACCAGCGCGCAGTCGTCTCAGGCTACCCCTCGACGTCTATGGGCCATCTGTGATTCGCCCACGGCGTACGTGTGGGGAGGTCAGCTGTACACGTGGGGGGCGAGCACGGCGACGTCGCGGAGGTTGCGGTAGTGCTCGGCGTAGTCGAGGCCGTAGCCGACGACGAACTCGTTGGGGATGTCGAAGCCGAGGTAGCGGCAGTCGATCTCGACCTTGGCGGCCTCGGGCTTGCGCAGCAGGGCGAGCACCTCGATCGACTCGGCTCCGCGCGAGGCGAAGTTGCTGAGCAGCCAGCTCAGCGTGAGGCCGGAGTCGATGATGTCCTCGACGATGAGCACGTGGTAGCCCTGGAGGTCGGTGTCGAGGTCCTTGCGGATCTGCACCACGCCGCTCGACTTGGTGCTCGAGCCGTAGCTCGACACGGCCATCCAGTCCATCACGACCTCGCGCGTGAGGCAGCGCATGAAGTCGGCCATGACCATGACGGCGCCCTTGAGCACGCCCACGAGCAGCAGCTTCTTGCCGGCGTAGTCGGCCTCCACCTGCACGGCGAGCTCGCGGAGCTTCGCCTGGATCTCCTCCTCTGTGACGAGGACGCGGTCGAGGTCACCGGAGATGTCGGCAGCACGCATGTGCGCCATCCTACGGTCCGCCCCTGGCGGGCCGCCGCACGCGGTGAGCGGGATCAGCCGACGTCGCCCAGGGCGGCGAGGATGGCTGCCCTGCGTGCCCGGCTGTCGACGGCGCCCGCGATGCCCGCGGCGAGTGCGGCGACGACGACGCCGACGCCCGGCGCGAGCAGCACGGACAGACCGGCGAGCGCGCCGACGTCGTCCTCCGACGCCGAGTCGTTGACGAGCGCGGTCCACGGCGCGATGCCGAGGAGGACGAGGAGCGCGCCCACGGTGGCGAGCCCGTACGCGAGCCGGGTGAGCCATCCCGGTGCCGTGAGCTGGGTGAGGACGTCGTCGGAGCGTTCCAGCGTGCCCGCGCGGGCGTCGCGCACGATGCGGCGCTCGGCGCGCGCCGTGCGCAGCAGGAACGGGACGGTGGAGGCGAGGAGCAGTGCGACGGGGATGAGGATGAGCAGGCCGCCGAGACCGACGAGCAGGTCGACGACGCCCTCCATCGGCCCTCCGCCGTAGTCGATCTGATCGCAGCCGCGGCAGGGCTGGCGGAGGATGACACCCGCGAAGAACGCGTAGACCCCCAGCTGCAGGGCGAACCCGGCGACGACGCGCCATCCGATCGCCTTCGTCGCGGCACCCGCCCGGCGCGTCGCGGCGCGCGCGGCGCCGCCCCGACGGCGGGGCCCTGGACCGGGCCCGCGCACCCGCTCGACCCGGGCCGTCCAGCGGCGCGCGAGACCGCCGTGGGCGAAGAAGAGGCCGACGGCGCCCAGCGTGATCGCCGCGCCGGCGCCGAGGGCGACCCCGTCGAAGTCGAAGCCCGAGACGAGGTCGACGAGCATGACGACGGGGCCGAGGACGACCGCGAACCAGGCGAGCACGAGGAGCCCGCCATAGGGCTCCTCACGCAGCGCGCGGTCCTCGCCGCGGGGCAGGCGGGGCGCGTCGGGGCCCGATCCGCGGCGCTCCGCGGCCCGCAGGCGCATCCGGCGCTCGAGGATGCCGCGCGGAAGCTCGACGAGGAGCGCCGCGCCGACGGCGAGCAGCACGCCGCCCATGAGCGAACGCGAGAGCACGTCGAGGACCGACGGCATGCCGATCGCCTCCTCGCCGACGATGCCCGCGACGAGCACGACGACGAAGGCGATGCCGGCGGCCGCGAAGGCGCCGATCGTCACGGCGCCGAGGCCCGCGACGACGGCGAGAGCCGGCCCGACCGGCAGTGGCTCGACGCGGCGCGGCTCGGGGCTCATGCGGGGTCGTCCTCGGCGGGGGCGTCCGCTGAGGGCGTGTCGCCTGCGCGCGCGACGAGCGAGACGAGGCCCGCCGTGCGCGCCGCGGTGAAGCCCGGCAGGTCGAGGGGCCCCTGCCCGCGCCAGTCGGAGACGAGACGCGCGACCTCGAGCGTCTGCCGTCGCGTGAGGGCGACGCCGAACTCGCTCTGCGCGACGTGCCGGATGATGCGGTGCCGGAGAGCGGGAGGGTTCGCCGCGAGCGCCGGGACGGAGATCGCGATGCCCGCCTCGACGTGCTCGACGATGTCCTCGATGACCTCGTCGATCATGTCGGCGAACGCCTCGTTGTCCTCGCGCAGCTGCTCGGCGGTCCGCGCGAGCGCCTCCGCCACTCCCGGGCCGAGCTCGCGCTCGAGGACGGGCAGGATGGCGCGCCGCACGCGCACGCGCGAGAAGCGGTCGTCGACGTTGTGCGGGTCGTCCCACGCGTCGAAGCCGGAGGCGGCGCAGAACGCGCGGGTGTCGTCGCGGCGGAGGCCGAGGAGCGGGCGGAGCCACGCGAGCCCGCGCTCGTCGAGGCGGCGGGGGGCCATCCCCGCGAGGCTGCCGGCCCCCGCGCCGCGTGCCAGGCCGAGGAGCACGGTCTCGGCCTGGTCGTCCAGGGTGTGGCCGAGGAGCACGCCGACCGCCCCCGTGTCGAGGGCCGCGGCGCGCAGCGCCGTACGGCGCGCGTCGCGCGCCGCGGCCTCCGGTCCGCCCTCCGAGCCGACGTCGACGCGGACGACGCGGGCCTCGGCCACCCCGAGGGCGCGCGCCTGCTCGGCCGCGCGCGCCGCGACATCCGCCGACCCGGCCTGCAGGCCGTGGTCGACCGTGACGCTCACGGCGCGGATGCCCAGCCGGGGCGCCTCGAAGGCCGCGGCGGCCGCGAGGGCGAGCGAGTCGGCACCGCCGGACAGCGCGACGATCACGGTCGCGTCCGCACCCTCGAAGGGCGCGAGCGCCGAGCGGACGGCGAGGCGGACGGCGGCGATGGCGGGAGCGAGCACGCCTCCACGGTAGCCGCGCCGACGGCGCCGACCGCGACCCGGCTACGCTGGACGTCGTCCACACCCCTTCTCTGAGGAGCGATATCGCCATGGGCGCGTACGACGCAGTCATCGAGATCCCGCGCGGCAGCCGCGTGAAGTACGAGGTCGACCACGGCACGGGCCGCGTGTTCCTCGACCGCGTGCTCTACACGACGTTCGGCTACCCCACCGACTACGGGTTCTTCGACAACTCCCTCGGCGAGGACGGCGACCCGCTCGACGTGCTCGTCGTCATGGACTTCCCCGTGTTCCCCGGCGTCGGCGTGAAGGTGCGCCCGGTCGGCGTGCTGAAGATGAGCGACGAGGCCGGAGGCGACGACAAGGTCGTCGCCGTCATCGCCAAGGACCCGCGCTGGGACCACATCCAGGACGTCGACGACCTGCCGGAGTACACGCGCAAGGAGATCGCGCACTTCTTCGAGCACTACAAGGACCTCGAGCCCAACAAGTGGGTCAAGGTCGACGAGTGGGCGGACGCCGCGGAGGCCGAGCGTCTCATCGCCGAGGCGTACGTGCGCTTCGAGGAGCACGAGGCGCAGACGCGCACGCAGGGTGAGGGCGAGCTGCCCGACACCCGCTCCTGACATCCGTCCGGATACGCGAAGGGCGCCGGGCCGTGGGGCGGGGGCCCGAGCGGTTAGGGGGGGGGGGTCGTGGTTGGCGCCC
>NZ_JBSHGQ010000005.1:11058-45615 GCF_053617895.1 Microbacterium sp. NPDC055683
GGGCGCCTGCCGATCGGCAGGCGCCCTTCGCGTATCCGGGTCGTCAGACGTAGATGCCGACGCCCGCCATGTAGTCGATGGGGTTGGTCGTCGCGCCGTTCAGGTAGACCTCGTAGTGGAGGTGGCAGCCGAAGGAGTTGCCGGTGTTGCCCTCGAGGGCGATGAGGTCGCCCGCGTTCACCCACTGGCCGTATCCGACGAGGACGCCGCCGTCGACGATGTGGGCGTAGCCCGTGCCGACGCCGTCGCCGTTGTCGATCTTGATGTAGTTGCCGTAGCCGCCGTTGTAGCCGGCGTAGACCACGGTTCCCGAGTGGGCGGCGTAGATGCCCGATCCGCAGCCCGACGCGAGGTCGACGCCCGCGTGGAACGAGGTGGAGCAGTAGCTGGAGCCGCAGATCTGCGAGCGCCATCCGTAGCCTGAGGTGCGGGTCGCGCCGGGGTGCGGGTGCGACCATCCGTTGGCGGCGGGCGTCGACGACCCGCCGCCACCGCCCGTGCTCGCCGGAGCTTCCGATCCGCCGCCACCGCCGCCGCTGTTGTTCTGCTGCTGCTGTTGCTCCTGCTGGCGGCGCTGCTCCTCGAGCTGGCGCTGCTGCTCCTCGAGGGCCTTGCGCTGGCGCTCGGCCTCCTCGCGGGCGCGCTGCTCGGCGATGCGGCGCTGCTCCTCCTCGTAGGCCTTCTTGGCCTCGACGCCCTCCTGGTACTCCGCGACGGTCTTGTCGGTGGTGTCCTTGAGGGCCGCGAGCTGCGCCTCGAGCGTGATGAGGTTGGCCTCCTGGTCGGCGAGGGCCTGCTCTGCGGCGGCCTGCGCCTCCTGGGCGGCGACGAGCTTCTCCTCCGCGATCTTCTGGAGGCGGTCGCGCTCGTCGCGGGCGACCTGCGCCTGGTCGCTCAGCGACTGGGCGGAGTCTCGGGCGGCAACGGCGGCGGCATACACCGACTCGTTGCGCTCGATGAGCTTGTCCATCTGGCCGAGCTGCGTGAGGAGCTGGTCGGCGTTCTCGGCGGAGCCCGCGAAGAGCACCTCGAGGGAGGTGTCGTCGCCGCCGGAGCGGGCGAGCTGGGCGGCGAGGCGCGCGGCGGTCGCGGCGGCCTCATCCGCCTTCACAGCCTGCTCGTCGGCCTGGCGCTGCAGCTCGTCGGCGCGGTACGAGGCCTCGAAGAGCGCCTGCTGGGCTTCGTAGAGCTCGTCAGCGGCGGCCTTCGCGGCGGCCTGGGTCTCGGCGACGCGCTGCTCGAGACCGGCGATGAGGCCCTCGATGCGGGAGACCTCTGCGGCCTTCGCCGACTCGTCGTTGCGGGCCGCCTCGACGTCGTCCCACGTGGGGTAGTCGTCGGGGTTGTAGGTGACCGCGTGCGCTGCGCCGACGGCGGGGCCGAAGGGGCTCGTCGCGACGAGCGCGGAGGCCGTCGCGATGCCGAGCGCGCCGAAGACGAGGGCGTTGCGTCGGGAGACGGGGTTCCAGAGCGTGCGGCGCTCCGCGGCGGTGGGAGCGCAGTCGCACGCCTCCGAGGCAGTCTCTTCGGCGCCCATGACACCCCTTTCCGCGCGAATCACACAGGTAACAGTAACAACAAGCGTCACATCCAGCACTCCCGAGTTCGGCCCCGGGGCATGGTTCGCCACCCATCCTGAGGGCCATCCTGGCCGCGGCACGCCCGGCGCGCGGGTGGAGTTTGGATTTTTCATCCTCGTCTGCGTATGCTGGATCGTCGGCAAGCGTGAGCCCCGGTGGTTCACCCCCGGCCCCATCGTTTAGCGGCCTAGGACGCCGCCCTTTCACGGCGGTAGCACGGGTTCGAATCCCGTTGGGGTCACACGAGCTGATACAATTGAAAACGGTGTGCGAAAGCACGATCATGGCCCTGTAGCGCAGTTGGTTAGCGTGCCGCCCTGTCACGGCGGAGGTCGCGGGTTCAAGTCCCGTCAGGGTCGCTCCACAACGAAAGGCCTCCTCTCGAGGAGGCCTTTCGGGTAGGAAGCGGCAGACATGCTGCACGGCTCTGTAGCTCAGTTGGTAGAGCGCACGACTGAAAATCGTGAGGTCACGGGATCGACGCCCGTCGGAGCCACACGGACCGTCGTTACAACGGTCCCAGAAACCCTCGCCTAGCTTCTACATGGCGGGGGTTTTGCTTTGCCTTGATGGCATGCTCCGGCCTCTGGCCGTTGAGCGACCGAAGCGCGACGAGACGCCCGACCCTCCCCGCCCCTTGTAGTTGACCGGGCGGCGCTCACTCAGCCGGCGACTCCGTCGGAGCGAACGTGATGTCGAGCTCAGGAAGCGGCGCCGCCGACGGGGCGGTCGTGCTCGACGGCGATGTCGACGGCGCGGGCGTCGTCGTCTCCGCAGGAGGGGTGGAGGTCGCGGGCGGCTGCGTCTCGGCGGGAGGCTCCGTCGTTGCCGGCGGCTGCGTCGGCTCGCTCGTCTCGGGCGGCGCCGTCGTCGGAGGCGCCGTCGTCGGCGGCGCGGTCGTAGGCGGCGCTGTCGTCGGAGGCGCGGTCGTCGGAGGCGCCGTCGTCGGAGGCGCGGTCGTCGGAGGAGCCGTCGTCGGAGGGGTCGACGGAGACGGGGACGGCGACGAAGGACTCGTCGGCGTCGGCGTCCCGGGAGCGCTCGGCTTCGGCGTTCCCGGAGCCGTCGTCGGAGGAGCGGTCGTCGGAGTCCCCGGCTCCGAGGGCACAGCCGACGGCGTCGTTCCGGCGGGCTGGCCGCCGCCCGTGGGCGTCCACGGCTTCACGTCGTCGGGTGTGCCCGCCCCGTCGAGGTAGATGCGCGGGTCGACCGGCACGCCCTTGACCCGCACCTCGAAGTGCAGGTGGTCGCCGAAGCTGTGGCCCGTGTTCCCGACCTGGCCGATCGGATCGCCGGCCTCCACCCAGTCGCCCTCCTCGACGACTCGGCTGCCGTACGTCATGTGCCCGTAGAGCGTCTGCACGCCGTTCACGTGCTGGATGATGACCGCCACGCCGTACCCGTAGTAGCCCTCGCTCGACACGACGACGACACCGGGCGATGCGGCCGTGATGGGCGTGCCGCCCGCTGCGGCGATGTCCATGCCCATGTGCTTGCCGTTCCGCGCGCCGAACTGGTCGGTGAGCACGTAGTCCTTCACGGGCCAGAGGAACCGCCCGATCGAGGTGAGCCCCTTCTCGTCGAGCCGCGAGAGGTCGACGTCGAGGCCCGACTCGATCGCCGAGCGGATGAGCGCCTCGCGCGCCTTCTTCTGCGCCTTCGTCAGCTCGTCCATCGTCGTCGCACCGTACGAACTCGAGGCGAGCTCGGGGAGCTCGACCACGGATCCCGCGGCGAACTGCGCCGCGGCATCCGAGAACCCGGCCGTAGGCGACTCGGGCACCTCGTGGTCGTCGGAGACCTCCGGCACGGCGGCGATCGAGACGGCTGCGACAGGCGCGCTCTCGGCCGTCGGCACGGCCACGGCGAGCGCCCCCGCTCCCGTGGCGATGGCGAGTGCGGCTGCCGCCGCGACGCCCACGTGCGCCATGCGACGCGGCCTCGGCGGCCGCTCCCTCCGCTGCGCCTGGTCGTGCTGCGTGTCGTCTTCAGACTGCATATGTGATTCCCCCGCAACCCATACTGAACGCTCAGGCTCGAAGAGGGAACCCCTTCTTACCCACGTCAACCCCGCGACGTCCGGCACCCGCCCATGCGACGGTGGGTTCATGAGTCTCATCTGGTTCACGCAGGACGCCGACTTCCGCCGCGAGTGGACGGGCCGGCCCGTCGACGAGATCGTCGCGCACGCGGCGCCCGTCGTCGAGCAGCTCACGCCCGGCGCGACGCCTGAGCTCGTCCGCGCCTACGCCATCTCCGTCTCGGAGGGCCGCCCCTTCTCGCTCGACTGATCCGATGCGAGGATGGCCCGCATGAAGCGCGTGCATGTGGTCGTCCGCGGCGTCGTGCAGGGAGTCGGCTTCCGCTGGAGCACAGCGCGGCAAGCCGAACGGCGGGATGTCGCGGGCTGGGTCCGCAACGTCGGCTCCGATCGCGTCGAGGCCGAGCTGGAGGGGGCGGCCCCCGCCGTCGACGCCGTCCTTGCCTGGATGCGCTCCGGCCCCGTCGGGTCGCGCGTGGACGGCCTCGACGTCGACGACGCCGAACCGCAGGGCGACAGCACCTTCGAGGTGCGCGCCTCGGCCTGACCGCGCGACTACTCGGCGGGCAGCAGATCGACCTGGATGTCGGCCGCAATCCCCTCCAGCTCGCCGATCGCCGCATCCAGCTCCGCATCGTCCGCCACGCGCACGGCGGCGGTCGCCTCGAACAGCCGACCGCCCGCCATCGCGGCGTCCCGCGTCTCCGTCGCCATGCTCTCGATGCTGAGCCCGTGCGCGCGCAGCGCCGACGACACCTCCCGCACGATCCCCGGGCGGTCGTCCCCCAGCACGCGGAGCGTCACGGAGCGTCCCGCGCCATCCGCCCCGCTGCCATCCGATCCCGTGCGCACGACGACGGTGAGCAGCCCGTCGAGCGCGTCGAGCCCCTCGCGCAGCGCGTCGACCCGCTCGGACGGCACCGACACCTGCACGACGCCCGCGAACGTTCCGTCGAGCTCGGCGAGGCGGCTGGTCTCCCAGTTGCCCCCGTGGGCGTCGACGACGTCGGCGATCGCCGCGACGAGGCCGGCGCGATCGTCGCCGATGACGGTGAGGACGAGGGTGGTCACGGCGTCACTGTAGCCGCGTCGTCGGCACCGCCGCCAGGGCGGCCGTCACGACGGATGGCGCTCGCCGGCGCCCACGGGAGGCCGCAGCACGAGCACCACGACGACGACGACCAGGATCAGCGCCGTCAGCGCCACGGGGATCGGCAGGACGGGATCGAGGAGCACGAGCACGGCGCCCGCCGGCACGGCGACGTTCACGACGCGGTCGGCGTTCTGCCGGATCGCGATCCACCAGATGCCGAGCACGAACACGGCGATCGGCACCGTCACGGTGAACGACGCCGCGACGCCCGTCAGGGCGCTGTGGCCCGTCAGCGCGTCGATCTCGACCTCGATGCCGGCCGAGAACGCCCCCGCCGCCGCGAACACGAAGTAGTGCACGTACCCGTAGCGGATGGATTGCCCGAGCGCCCCGATCGCGCGATGGTGCGGCGGCCAGAAGTAGATCCACCACAGCGCCGCCGTCACGACCACCGTGAGCACGGCGATCGAGATGAGCGGGCCGAGCGTCTCGACCTCCTCGAGCGCCTCGATGATCGCGTTCGCCGACGCCAGCAGGCTCTCGCCGAGCAGGATGAGCGTGAACAGCCCGTACCGCTCGGTGATGTGGTGCGGATGCCACGGCGTCTGCCCCGAGCGCTCGGCGACGATCGGGATGGCCAGCTCGAGCGCGACGCCGATGAGGAACGCGATCGTGAACGGCGCCCCGTGCGGCAGCAGCAGCGTCAGCACCCAGTACACCTGCACGGCCGCGATGCCGGCGGCGTAGATGCGCGTCGCACGCCGCGCGCCTCCGGCCCCCTTCGACGCGCGCAGCCACTGCGTCACCATCGCGATGCGCATGACGACGTACCCGAGCACGGGGATGACGAAGTCGCCGTGGAACGCCTGCGGGATGCCCGCCGCGAGCACGAGCACGCCGCTCATCTGCACGATCGTCAGCACGCGGTAGAGCCAGTCGTCGGTGTCGAACGACGTGGCGAACCACGTGAAGTTCATCCACGCCCACCAGATCGCGAAGAAGACGAGCCCGTATGAGAGCAGGCCGTTGGCGACGTGCCCCTCGGCGAGCTCGTGGTGCAGCTGCACGGCCGCCGTGCTCACGGCGACGACGAAGACGAGGTCGAAGAACAGCTCGAGAGAGGTCGCGGCACGGTGCGGCTGATGGGGATCGCGGGGCTGCATCGGGGTGAGCCGCAGGCGCGGCATCCCCGGCACTCGGGTGGTCATGGCGGTCAGGATAGCGACCGCGGCGGCCTCACAGCTCGTCGCCCTCCACGGCGAATGTGTCGCAGGCCGAGACCCCGGACGCGTAGCCGGTCTGGAACCACCGCATGCGCTGCTCGCTCGAGCCGTGGCTCCAGCTCTCCGGGTTCACGAATCCGCCCGACTGCTCCTGGATGTGGTCGTCGCCCACGGCCGACGCCGCATCCAGCGCGTCGGCGAGCTGGGCCTGCGTCGGCGCCTCGAGATAGGGCACCCCGTTCTCGTCGACCTGGTCCGTCATGTCGCCCACCCAGGCACCCGCGAAGCAGTCGGCCTGCAGCTCCGTGCGGACGCCGTCGCTCTCCGGACCCGTGGCCGAGCTCTGGTGCTCCGAGAGCGTGCCCTCGAGGTTCTGGATGTGGTGGCCCCACTCGTGCGCGAGAACGTACAGCTGCGCGAGCGGCCCCGCCTGGGCGTCGTACCGCTCCCGCAGCAGCGAGAAGAACGTCGGGTCGACGTACACCGTCTCGTCGGGCGGGCAGTAGAACGGGCCGGCGGCGTTCGACGCCGTCCCGCACGACGTCGCCGTCTGGCCGTCGACGATGACGAGCCCGGGCTCGCGGTACGCATCCGCGAGCGTGTCGCCCCAGAACTGGTCGAGCGCGAGGGAGCCCGCCGCGAGGCGGCAGTCGTCGTCCTCGTTGGCGTCCTGCCCCGTCTCGCAGTCCGCGATGGCCGACCCCTCGCCGGAGCCGCCCGTCGTCGTGCCGCCGTCGGGCGAGAGCAGCCCGAGGAGGGATCCGAAGTCGCCGCCCGTGAGGAGCCCGAGCACGAGCACTCCGATCACGCCGAGGCCCGCCACCCCGCCCCCTGCCACCGCTGCCGTGCGCCCGCGGCGGCGCGCGCGATTGCCGCCCACGTTCGCGTTCTCGTTGAACGTCATGCGCTCACGGTAGCGCCCACGCACACGCCCCGCGCGAGGGCCTTGACGATCGCGCGACCGGCGTCCTCACGGCCATCCGCCCTACCCTGGAGGCGTGCCCGCGAAGATCCTCCTCTACTACCTGTTCACGCCGATCGCCGATCCCGAGGCCGTGCGCCTCTGGCAGCGCGATCTGTGCGAGCTGCTGGGGCTGCGCGGACGCATCCTGCTGTCGAAGGACGGCATCAACGGCACCGTCGGCGGCGACATGGACGCCCTGAAGCGCTACATCCGAAAGACGAAGGACTACGCGCCGTTCGCGCGCATCGAGTTCAAGTGGTCGTCGGGCTCCGGTCTCGACGCGGAGGGCCGCAGCCTCGACTTCCCCCGGATGTCCGTCAAGGTGCGCGACGAGATCGTCTCGTTCGGCGCGCCGGGCGAGCTCCGCGTCGACGCGGACGGCGTCGTGGGCGGCGGCACCCATCTGACCCCCGGTGCGCTCCACAAGCTCGTCGAGGAGCGCGGCGACGAGGTCGTCTTCTTCGACGGACGCAACGCCTTCGAGGCGGCGATCGGGCGGTTCAAGAACGCCGTCGTGCCCGACGTCGCGACGACGCGCGACTTCATCGCCGAGCTCGACTCCGGCCGCTACGACGACCTCAAGGGCAAGCCGGTCGTGACGTACTGCACGGGCGGCATCCGCTGCGAGGTGCTGTCGAGCCTCATGACGGCGCGCGGCTTCGGCGAGGTGTACCAGCTCGACGGCGGCATCGTGCGCTACGGGGAGACCTTCGGCAACACCGGCCTGTGGGAGGGCTCGCTGTACGTCTTCGACGGACGCGAGTCGATGACCTTCGGGTCGGGCGCCGCCGTCATCTCGCAGTGCACGTCATGCGGCACGGCGACCGACCGGATGGTCGACTGCGTGGACGACGCCTGCCAGGTGCGCGTCGTCCTCTGCGGGGGATGCGGCGACTCCGCTCCCTGCGCACGTCACGCCGACGCGCTCGTCTGAGGCGGATGGCCCGGCCCGTCCGCGCGGGCCGGGCCATCCGGCTCAGAGGCGCTCGAGCAGGGCGCGTGCGACCGACGCCGATGACTGCGGGTTCTGCCCCGTCACGAGCGGCCCGTCGACGACGACGTGATCGGCCCACGGCTCCGCTGCGTCGACGACGACGCCGCGGTCGCGCAGCGCCTTCTCGAGCAGCCAGGGTGCGCGCTCGCCGAGCCCGCCCTGCCGCTCCTCGGCGTCGGTGAACGCGGCGACCGTCCGGCCCGCCGCGGCGAGCGCGCCGTCTTCCCGCGTCGCCGCGAGCAGCGCCGCGAGGCCATGGCACACGAGGGCGGTGGGGATCCCGGCGTCGAGCGCCTGCGAGAGGAGGGCACCCGAGACGGCATCGGTCGCGAGGTCGGCCATCGGGCCGTGCCCGCCCGGGTAGAACACAGCGTCGAACGCGCCGACGTCGTCCAGGCGGCGGGGGCGGGCGAGGCCCGGGATGGCGGCGAGCGCCGCGGCGTCGCCCTCGGCGAGCGATGCGGAGTCGGCGACGGGCGCGACCCCGCCGGGCGTCGCGAACACGACGTCGTGGCCGGCCTCGACGAGCAGGCGGTAGGGGGCGAGCAGTTCCTCCGCCCAGAACCCGGTCGGGTGGGCGGAGCCGTCGGAGAGGGTCAGGGTGCGGGCACCCGTGACGACGAACAGGACGGTGGACATGGGGTCTCCTCGATCTCGGCGGCCCTCGTGGGCCTCGATGGGTCGAACGACCCGCGGTCATCACCCCTTCCGATAGCTTGGCGATATGACCCATAACTCCTCTGATGGCCTGGACGACCTCCCGCTGTGGCGCGCGTTCCTCGCCATCCACGCCGCGGGATCGCTCTCGGGCGCGGCTCGCACACTCGGTCTCACCCAGCCGGCCGTGACCGCGCAGCTGCAGGCGCTCGAGCGCGCCCAGGGCCAGCGCCTGTTCGAACGCGGTGCGCGCGGCGTCATCCCGACCCCGCACGCCGACGCGCTCGCCGCGCGGCTGGCTGCGCCCTTCGCGGGAGTCGCCGCGGCGCTGGGCGGAGGCGACGGCGCGCGCTCGCCGCAGCCGCCCGTGCGCGTGGGCGGGGCGGCCGAGCTGCTGGCGGAGATCGTCGCGCCGGCGCTCGCCCCGCTCGTCGCCGACGGCGTCCGCGTGCACACGACACCCGGCCTGAGCGCCGCGCTCGTCGACGCCCTGCGGGCCGGCGCCCTCGACCTCGTCGTCGCCTCCGAGCGTCCGCGCGGGCGCTCCGTCGTCTCCGCGCCTCTCTCCGACGAGGTCTTCGTGCTCGTCGCGGCACCGCGCTGGGCGACGGCGCCCCTCGACGACACTCCCCTCCTCTCCTACGCGCACGACGTGCCCATCCTCCGCCGCGTCTGGCGCCATGTGCTCGGCGCGCGCCTCGAGCGCGAGCCCGCCGTGATCGCGCCCGATCTGCGCGCCCTGCGGCGCGCGGCCGTCGCGGGCGCCGGAGCCACCGCGCTGCCCCTGCATCTGTGCCGCGACGACCTGGCCGACGGCCGCCTCGTCGACCTGGCGCCGACCGACGACCCGCCGATCAACACGCTGTTCCTCACCCGGAGACCCGGAGCGCTCGCACCGCACGTCGAGCGCGTCCGCGCCGCCGTGGAACGGGCCGTCGTCGACGCGCTCGCCTGACGCTCCGTCGCACTCGCCGCGTCCTCCCGGACGCACACCGATGCGCAGGTTGCGCAACGCCCACCGGCCTCCACCGGCCGTTCCGCACACGCGGCGGGGACTCGACAGCGCACCCCGCGCAGAGCGGGCGCACCCGACGGCTCCGCGCACGTTGCCGCGGGTGACCGGCCGTGACAAAGCGGCAACAGACGGGCGATACCGTTGAGTCATGCACGATCCCACACCCACGGAAGTACTCGACGCCGTCGGGCGGCTGGAGGCCGAGCAGGAGATCCCCGAGCAGATGCGCGCGGATGTGCGCCTGCTCGGATCGCTGCTCGGGCAGGTGCTGCGCGAGAGCGGCTCGACCGGCCTCTTCGAGGACGTCGAGCGCCTGCGCACCGCCACCATCCACGCCTACACCGACCCCTCCCCCGAGGCGTTCGACCGTGCCGTGGCGATCGCCGACGCCTTCACGGTCGCCCGTGCAGACGAGGTCGCGCGCGCGTTCACGTGCTACTTCCACCTCGTGAACCTCGCGGAGGAGAAGCACCGCGTGCGCGTGCTGCGCGAACGCGACGGGCAGCCGGAGCGCGACCCGCGCGGCACGATCGCGGGCGCCTACGCCGAGCTCTCCGCGGAGATCGGCGAGGATGCGGCGCGCGACCGTCTGCAGGCGCTGCGCTTCCACCCCGTCTTCACCGCGCACCCCACCGAGGCGCGGCGCCGCGCCGTCTCCACGAGCATCCGCCGCCTGTCGGGACTCGTCGACGACCTCTCGACCGCTCCGCAGGGCGGGTCGGCCGAGCAGCGCACGCGGCGCCTCATGCTCGAGGAGATCGACACGCTGTGGCGCACCGCGCCCATCCGTCCCGAGAAGCCGTCGCCGAAGGACGAGGTGCGGGCCGTCATGGCGGTGTTCGACGACACCCTCTTCACCTCCGTCCCCGAGATCTACCGTCGCGTCGACGACGCCCTGCAGGGCGCGGACGGCGGCGACCGCGCCCCCGTCGTGCGCCCCTTCGTGCGGGTCGGCACCTGGGTCGGCGGCGACCGCGACGGCAACCCCTTCGTCACCGCCAAGATCAGCCGCAAGGCGGCGGCGATCGCGAGCGAGCACGTGCTGCTCGGGCTCGAGCGCGCCACCCAGCGCGTCGGCCGCGGCCTCACGCTCGATGCGACGACCACGCCGCCCAGCGACGAGCTGCTCGCCCTGTGGGAGCGGCTGCGCAGCGCCGACGAGGACACCGCCGCCGAGGTCGCCAAGCGCTCCCCCAACGAGCCGCACCGGCGCATCCTGCTCCTCCTCGCGCGCAAGATCACCGCGACCCGCACGCGCGACGCCGACCTCGCCTACCGCGACCCCGAGCACTTCCTCGCCGACCTGCGCGTCGTGCAGCAGTCGCTCGCCGCCGCCGGTGCGGCCCGCCAGGCCTACGGCGCGCTGCAGGAGCTCATCTGGCAGGTGGAGACCTACGGCTTCCACCTCGCGGAGCTCGAGGTGCGCCAGCACTCCGCCGTGCACGCCAAGGTGCTCGCCGAGCTCGACGCGGGCGGCGCCCGCAGCGAGCTGACGGAGGAGGTGCTCGAGGTCTTCCGTGCCATCTCCTACATCCAGGAGCGCTTCGGACCCCGTGCGGCCGGCCGCTACATCGTGTCGTTCACCCAGTCGGCCGACGACCTCGCGAACGTGCACCGTCTCGCACGGTACGCCGTCGGCGAGACGGGGACCGTGCCCGTCCTCGACGTCATCCCGCTCTTCGAGACGTTCGCCGACCTGCAGGCGGCCCCGGGCATCCTCGCGGAGATCGTGGGCCATCCCGAGTTCGCGTCGCGCCTCGACGCCACCGGCCGCCGGCTCGAGGTCATGCTCGGCTACTCCGACTCGTCGAAGGATGTCGGCCCCGTCGCCGCGAACCTCGCCCTCTACGAGGCGCAGGCCGCCATCGCCGCGTGGGCACAGGAGCAGCGCATCGAGCTGACCCTCTTCCACGGCCGCGGCGGCGCACTCGGCCGAGGCGGCGGCCCGGCGAACAGCGCCATCCTCGCGCAGCCGCCGCACTCCGTCGACGGCCGCTTCAAGCTCACGGAGCAGGGCGAGGTCATCTTCGCCCGCTACGGCGACGCCGACATCGCGATGCGCCACGTCGACCAGGTCGCCGCGGCCATCCTCACCGCGTCTGCGCCGTCGAACGAGGAGCGCAACCGCACGGCGGCCGAGCGCTTCGCGGGCATCGCGCAGACGATGGAGACGACCTCGCGGGCGCGGTTCTTCGAGCTCGTGAAGGCCCCCGGCTTCGCACCGTGGTTCGCGACCGTCACCCCCATGGAGGAGGTCGGCCTGCTCGCGCTGGGCTCGCGCCCCGCGCGCCGCGGCCTGTCGGTCGAGTCGCTCGAGGATCTCCGCGCCATCCCGTGGGTCTTCGCCTGGACGCAGGCGCGCATCAACCTCGCCGGATGGTTCGGGCTCGGCACGGCGCTCGAGGCCGTCGGCGACGAGGCCCTCCTGAAGGACGCCTACGCGCAGTGGCCGCTCTTCCGCACGATGATCGACAACGTCGCCATGAGCCTCGCGAAGGCCGACGACCGCATCGCCCGCCAGTACCTCGCCCTCGGCGACCGCGACGACCTCGCCGCGCTCGTCTCGGACGAGATGGCGCTCACGCGCGACTGGGTGGTGCGCATCGCGGGCGGCGACGGTCTGCTCGCGAACAAGCCCGTGCTGCAGCGCGCCGTGAAGCTGCGGAGCCCCTACGTCGATGCGCTGTCGCTGCTGCAGCTGCGGGCGCTGCGCGCCCTGCGCGAGACCCCCGCGGGCGGCAACGCCGACCCCGAGCAGCAGCGCCTCCTGCTGCTGTCGGTGTCGGGCGTCGCCGCCGGCCTGCAGAACACCGGCTGAGCCGCCCTCGCCCGTCGTCGAACGGCCGTGCCCTCCGGGGCGCGGCCGTTCTTCATTCCCGGGGGCCTCCTCCTCCGGCGCCGCCCTCGCGGAGGCGAGCGGGGCCGCGGCTATCCTGGGCGGATGGCGGCAGGCGGGGCGAGGGCGACGATGAAGGATGTCGCGGCGCTCGCGGGAGTCTCCGCCAAGACCGTCTCGAACGTCGTCACCGGCTCCGTCTTCGTGCGCCCGGAGACGATCGAGCGCGTGCAGGCCGCCATGGCCGAGCTCGACTTCGTGCCGAATCTCGCCGCGCGCGGGCTCCGCAACGGGCGCACCGGCGTCATCGCCCTCGCCCTCCCCGACCTCGCGACGGCGTACTCGGCCGAGGTCGTCCACAGCATCGTCGAGGTCGCGCACGAGCGCGGGTTCGCCGTGCAGATCGAGGAGACAGCCGCCGAGCCCGCACGCGAGCACGCCCTCGTGTCGCGGGCGCGGGCGCATCTCGTCGACGGCGTCATCCTCAACCCCATCCGCCTCGAGGACAGCGCCGTCGACCACGCCGACCGGCTCCCGCCCGTCGTCCTCATCGGCGAGGTGGAGCAGCACGTCACCGACCGCGTGCTCGTCGACAGCCGCGCCGCCGCGCGCGACATCACCCGGCACCTGCTCGCCCGGGGTGCGCGCCGTGTCGCGGTCGTCGGCGGCGGGGGCCGCGGCGAGTCCGCGACCGCGACGAGCCGCCTGCGCCTGGCCGGCGTGCACGACGCGCTCGCCGAAGCGGGCATCGCCCCCGACCCCGACCGGGAGGCGACCGTCTTCCCGTGGAACACCGCGGCGGGGGCGCGCGCCGCCGACGAACTCGTCGAGCGCGGAGCGCCCTTCGACGCCGTCGTCGCCTTCACCGACTCCCTCGCGGTCGGGGTGCTGCACGCGCTCGCCGCGCGCGGCATCCGCGTGCCCGAGGACGTGCTCGTGACGGGCTTCGACGACATCGAGCCCGCGCGGTTCACGACCCCCGCGCTCACGACCATCCGCTTCGACCGCCGCCGCCTCGCAGAGGAGGTGCTGGCGCTGCTCGAGAGCCGGATGGCCGACCGCTCGCGCACGCCGCGCGCCGTCGTCGTTCCGCACGAGGTCGTGGTGCGCGCGAGCACGGCCCGCTGACCGCTGCCCCGGACACACCGCAGGAGATCCACCGCCCCGACGCGCGCTGCGCCGCGTCGTGCCGCGGCCGGGGCACTCCGCCTGCCGCGGATCTCCTGCGCCGTGTCCGCCGGCGACGACAGCCGTTCTGAGCCGCCTCAGCCGCGGTCGAGCCACTCCCGGATGCGCTCGGCCGCGGGCGCGCCGTCGCGGATCATCGTCTCGTGTCCATGGCCGGGGATCTCGACGAGCTCGCCGTCGGGAAGCAGCCCCGCGACGCGTCGGCACCACGGCTCGGGGCACACGACGTCGTCGGCACCGCGGACGACGAGGGCGCGCGAGCGGATGCGCGGGTACGCGTCCTCCGGCCGA
The DNA here is from genome assembly GCF_053617895.1 of Microbacterium sp. NPDC055683. Lineage (NCBI taxonomy): Bacteria > Bacillati > Actinomycetota > Actinomycetes > Micrococcales > Microbacteriaceae > Microbacterium > Microbacterium sp. NPDC055683. Next base: position 24,941 of record NZ_JBSHGQ010000005.1, read on the forward strand.
TGCGCGAGCATGGCGCGCATCTTGCGACGGAGGTGGGGGCCGGCGCGGAGGTACTCGCGCGCGCCGAGGAGCAGCACCTTGACGCTCTCGCCCAGGAGGTCGCGTCCGAGTCGGGCGAGCTGCGGGAGCGCCCGGCGAGCCGACGGGTCGACGGTCGGCGCCACGAGGACCACGGGGCCGGCGAGCTCGGGATGGCGGGCCGCGACCTCCGCGACGACCTGCGTGCCCATGGAGTGCCCGACGAGCACGGGGCGCTCGAGCCCGCGATCGCGGATGAACGCGGCGACGAGGTCGGCGACGCGCTCGATCGCGGGAGTGCGCTCGGGCTCCGGCGCCTCGCCGTATCCGGGCTGATCGATCGCGATCGTGCGGCCGTGGGTGGCCAGACGCACAGCGACGTCGCCGAACACCTTGCGCCCCATGCCGATGCCGTGCACGAGCAGGAAGACCGGCTCGCCTGCTCCCCGCTCCTCGGCGATGAGCGTGGCGCCCTGCCACGTGAACCGCGAGACGCGGCCGTCGTCGGGCGCGTCCACGAGCTCGTCGATGGAGGCGTCGACCGTATCCGCGACGTCGCGAGCGACCGCCTCGGCCTCCGCGACGGTCTCGTCGATCGCCGCCTTCGCGCGCTCCGCCGTCTCGTCGATCCCGTCCGCGGCACGCTCCATCCCCCCAGCCTAGAGTCGGCGTCGGAGCCGGCGGCACGACGCGGATCTATCCTGGAGACATGACGAACGCGAACGAGATCACGATGTTCGGCGCCGAGTGGTGCCGCGACTGCCGCCGCACGAAGGCGCAGCTCGACGGGCTCGGAGTCGCCTACACCTACGTCGACCTCGAGGCGGACCCCGCCGCGGCCGACGTCGCCAAGGAGATCTCCGGCCGGACGAACATCCCCGTCGTCGTCTACCCCGACGCCAGCCACCACGTCGAGCCGTCCAACGCCGACGTCGAGGCGAAGCTCCGGGAGCTCTCGCTCATCTGACGCGGCGCCGGTCCACTCCCGGGGCGATCGTCAGCGGACGGATGGCGCGTCGTGGAGGTGCTTCCGGCCGTGGTCGAGCACCTTCACGACGACGCCGCGACGCGTCAGCGCCGCGATCGTGCGGACCTCCTCCGCGGCATCGCGCCCGAGCGCGTGCACGCTCGCGACGACGAGCACGTCGCCGGCCTTGAGGTGCGAGAACAGCCGCTCGAGCCGCTGCTCCCACGACTCCAGGATGTTGGGCGCTGGATGCCGGAAGCTCTCGATCGGCACGCCGAACCTCGTGAGGTCGTCGCGCTGCTGGATGACCGACGGCATGTCGTCGCGCTGCACGACGAGGCCGACCAGGCGGGAACCGGCGGGGCGCGCCTGCCACCAGTCGTTGTCGCGGCGCAGCTCCACGAAGCACTCCGGGCACTCCGCTGCCTGATGGATCTCGGTGTCGGTCGTGTCTGCGTGCGTCATGTCCCTGGCCTCCACGTCCATTCTGCCGTGCCGCCCCCCTCGATTCCCAGCCCCGGCGCGCCGCCCGTCATCCCCCGACGCACGCCGTCTCGTCGGCCGAACTCGTGCCGTTCGCGCGCCGCAGGGTCACCGTCAGGCACGTCTGCGCGCCGCGCGCCGGCACCGTGACGGAGGTCTCCTGCGTGACCTCGGGATCCGGCTCCTCGTCGATCGCGGCGGCGTCCCAGATGTAGCTGTCGCCCTCCTCGGGATCGGGGTTGGTCCACGTGAAGACGACCTCGTCGCCGGCCGCCTCCCCCGTGAGCTCCTCGACGGCGGGAACGACCGCGACGGGGTCCTGAGGGGCGATCGTCGCCGTCGTCTCCTGCGGCTCCGGCGGAGCGAGGAGCGCGGGGATGCCGGCCGCGACGACGCCGACCGCGGCGAGGCCGACGACGACCGCGGCGGTGATCCACGGCCACCGCGCACGCGCGCGCTCCGCGGAGATCTCGGTGCGCGGCGCGTCGGCCTTCTTCGCGGAGTACGGCGGACGGATGACCGTGGCGTCGACGGGCTCGATGCTGACGGCCCCGCGCAGCACGGTGTCGGCGTCGACGGAGGCGGCGCCCGCCGCCTGCGGCTCGATGCTGACGACGCCCCGCACGCGCGTGCGTCCGCCGTCGGAGTCGTCCCCGCGCTCCGCGACGGGCCGCTCGTCGATGATGTCGATCGGCGTGACCGTCTCGCCGAGCTCGGCCTGGATCCGCTGCAGGTCGCGGGCGAGCGCGAGCGCGGTCGGATGGCGGTCGGCCATCCGCCTCGCCATCGCCTTCGCGAGCACCTCCTGCAGCGACTCCGGCACGTCGGGACGGTCGAGTCTCGGCAGCGGCAGGGTCTGGATGCGGTCGACCACGTCGGCCGTGCCGTTGCTCCTGCCCGGGATCTCGAACGGCGACCGGCCGGCGAGCAGCGTGTAGAGCGTCGCGCCCAGCTGGTAGACGTCGGAGCGGGGCGCGCTGCGCTGCACGTCGCCGAACGCCTCAGGAGGCGACCACGGGATCGACATCCCCGTCGCCTCGGACGGCGCGTGGGCCGTCGCGGCGATGCCGAAGTCGGTGAGCGCGGGTCGGCCGTACTCCGTGACGAGGATGTTCGCGGGCTTGATGTCGCGATGCAGCACGCCCGCGCGGTGCGCGGTCTCGACCGCTCCCGCGATGGGGATGCCGATGCGGAGCGTCTCGGCGACCGACAGCGGCTCGCGCCGGTAGCGGACCTGCAGGTTCGGCCCCGGGCAGTACTCCATGACGAGGTACGGGCGCTCGTCGGCGGCGACGCCGGCCTGCAGCACCGTCACGATCGCCGGATGGCTCGAGAGCATCGCCATGACGTTGGCCTCGGCCGTGAACTGCGCGGCATCCGACACGGCGCCGTCCGCGAGCATCACCTTGATCGCGACCTGGCGTCGCGGCAGCTCCTGCTCGTAGCGGTACACGTCGGCGAACCCGCCCGACCCGAGCACGTCGACGTAGTGGAAGCCGGGGATCTCGGGCGGCGGGGCGGCAGGGCGGCGCGTGCTCACGCGAGCCCCTCGAAGCGGATGGCCGCGCCGTCGCCGAGGTCGACGACATCCCCCGAGACGACGACGGTCCGCTCGTGCGGGGGAAGGGACTCGGGCGCGGAGGCCGAGCGGATGAGGACCGAGCCGTTCGTCGAGGCGAGGTCGGCGACGACGACTCCCTCGCCGACGGGGAGGACGGCGAGGTGGCTGCGGGAGACCTCCCCGGTCGGGCTCGGCACCGCGACCAGGCGCGCGCCGCGCATCGCCCCGGCCCGCGGCAGACGGCCCACGACGACGGGGGCGTCGATCGCGACGACCTCGCCCGTCGGGAGGACCATCCGCCCCTCGACGCGGCGCCGGCCCCGGCGCGACGCATGCGGACGGGTGTCGCCGTCGTGGTCGCCGGGCCTGCCTGAGGGGACGGTGCACCCGTCGTGATCGCCCGCCGGCCCCCGCGATGGCGCCGCGACGGCCGTCATGCGCGCTCCCGACGAGGGCGGGTGTCGACGTCGAGCTCGCCGGTGTCGTCGGCGCCGCCGCGCCCGGCCACCGCGAGGGCGTCGACGACGATGGCGGTGACGTTGTCGCGCCCACCTCGCGCCACGGCCGCCGCCACGAGCCGGTCGGCCGCGCGCTGCGGATCGGGCTCGCGTCGGAGGATGTCTCCGATCGCGGCGTGATCGATCTCGCGCGGCAGGCCGTCCGAGCACACGAGGATGCGGTCGCCGGGTGCCGCGGGGAGCATCCAGTAGTCGATGCGGGCGCTGCTTCCCGCGCCGAGCGCGCGCGTGATGACGTTGCGTCGCGGATCGCCCTCGGCCTGCGCGGCTGCGAGCTCCCCCGCGTCGACGAGCTCCTGCACGAGCGAGTGGTCGACGCTGATCTGCGCGAGGTTCCCGCCGGAGAGGCGGTAGGTGCGCGAGTCGCCGATGTTGAGGGCGAGCCAGTGCCCGACGCCGCGCGTCTCGGTGACGACGACGCCGGTGAGAGTCGTTCCCGCTCCGGCACCGCGCGACGACGACAGCACGTCGATGCGGCGGCGGACGGCGTCGAGCGCCCCCCGCACGGCGTCGACGTCGACGTGCGTGCGCCCCGCGAACGCACGGAACGCGTCGACGGCCATCTGCGATGCCGCCTCGCCGGCATCGTGCCCGCCCATCCCGTCGGCGACGAGGAAGACGGGAGCCTCGGCGATGACGGAGTCCTCGTTGAGGCTGCGGCGGCGCCCCACGTCGGTCGCCGCGCCGAACGACACCGTGATGGGCGCCGTCATGCGGCGCCCCCCACGGTCGCGGTGCGGTCTCCGAGCTCGAGGACGTCGCCCTCGTGCAGGGCGGTGCGCTCGCCCGGGACGACCTCGATGCGCTCGTCGCCGCGCACGATCGCCACGCCGTTCGTGGAGTGCAGGTCGACGATCCAGGCGCCGTCGGCGTCGACGTCGACGGAGAAGTGGGTCTTCGACAGCGAGAGCGTCTCGTCGCGCACGGCGATGCGGTCGCCGTCGCCCGACGGGTTGCGTCCGAACAGCGAGATGCCGTCGATCGTGTGCACGGCGCCGTCGTCCCAGACGAGAGAGGTCGTCGGGCGGGCCGCGGGCCGCCGCACGACGACGGTGTCGTCGAGCAGCGGGTCGGACGACCGCTCGCCGGGGATGATCGTCTCGTCGGAGAGGTCGTCGTCGGACCAGGCCGACGCGGACGCCGCGGGGTCGGCCGGGGCCGGCGTCGCCTCGGGGATGGCGGTGGTCGGCGTCGCCTCGGGGATGGCCTGGGCCGCAGGCGCGGGCTGCGCCGCAGCACGCACCGGCGCGAGGGGCGGGTCCTGCGTGATGCCGGGGACGCGGTCGATGAGCGCGCCGCCGCCGACCTGATCCGTCTCGGCGCGAGGGGGTGCGGCATCCACGCGAGGAGGAACGGGCGGGGTCGGCGGAACGGGCGGGGTCGGCGGAACGGGCGGGGTCGGCGGAACGGGCGGGACGGTCCGCTCGGGACCGGAGCCCCGGCCACCGGGAGCCTGCGCAGCGGGTGCCGGTGCGGCCGGCGCCGGGAGCGGGGGACGCGGGGGGATGACGAGGCCGGGTTCGACGCGCGCCGGCGCCGCAGGTGCCGGTGCCGCGGAAGCGGGCGCGGGAACGGACGCCACCGGAGCGGGCGCGGGATCGTGCACCGCGGAAACGGAGGCGGGTGCCGCCTGCGCCGGGGGCGCGGGGGCGCGGGGCGGGAGCGGAAGACCGGCCGACGCCTGCGCATCGGAGGGGGCCGGGCTCGACGCGGCCCGTGCGTCGAGCACGAGGGCGTCGGCGACGAGGTCGTGCCATCCCTGGCGCCGACCGGACCGGTCGAAGAGCACCGACACGTACCCCACGACGATGCTGGCCGCGAGCGCCCAGATGATGTTGCGCAGCAGTGCGCGCCCGAACCCGAGCGGCGCGCCTCCGTCCGCGCGCACGAGCCGCGTGCCCATCCACCTCATGCCGGGGGTGCCGCGACGGCCGCCCTGCAGCCAGCTGTAGAGCAGCCACCAGCCGACGACCAGCACGCTCGCGACGGCGGCGAGCGCGGCGCCCAGCCAGAGCGGTCCGGCGAGGAACGCCCACGCCGTGAGGCCTCCCAGCGCTCCCGCGCCGACCACGACGACCGCGACGTCGACGAGGTACGCGAGCGCGCGACGCCCCAGCGGGGCGACGGCATCGGGAGCGGGCCGCAGCGGCGCCGGCCCGTAGCCGGCCGGAAGCGGCGGGCGGCCGCTGCTGTGCGGTGCCGGTGTCGTCATCTCACCCATCCTTCCGTCCCCGCGCGCGAACGGCGCGACGCGCGCGGATCCTGTCCTGCCATCCTCCCGGACGACGCAGCGAGCGCAGGCTCAGCCGTGCACGCAGCCTCCGCCACGGCGACGACCCGTCCTTCATGCCGCCCACGAGGGAGTCGACCTCCGCCCAGAACGCCTCCACGTCCTCAGGGCGGGGCTCGCCCGGGCCGAACACCTCGGCATCGGCGCGGACGGCGAGCGCGTCGACGCGTGTGTCGTCGAGCGCCTCCGTGAGCACGGCGGCCTCCTCCACGCGCGTGCGCCCGCGCGGCGCGTCGACGGGGAACGCGCGGAAGTCGACCGCGCGGTCGCGCAGCTCGGCCCATCCGCCGCTGATCCGATCGGACGCCTTCTCGGCCTGGCGGCGTCTGCGCCGGCGCGCCGCCTTGAGGGCGCCGATCACGACGAGCGGGGAGAGCAGCAGGAGGATCGTCCCGAGCCCGATGCCGCCCGCCACGAGCACGATGGCGAGCGTGCCGTCGTCCGGCTCCTCCGGGTCGTCGGTCTTCCGCTCGTCGGGGACGAGAGGCGGCAGCTCGGCCGGCTCCTGCGGCGGAGGCGGCGGCTGCAGCACCTGGGGCTTCGGATCGCTGCGCGGCTTCGTCGTCTGGTCGTTCGGCACCTGGTCCTCGGGGGGCGTGGGGTCGAACGCGACCCACCCGGCGCCGCGGAACGCGACCTCGACCCAGGCGTGGACATCCTCGCCGGTCACGAGGTACGGGTCGGACGCCGCGGCGTCCTCGTCGGGATGGAAGCCCATCACGACGCGCGCGGGGATTCCGAGCTCGCCCGCCATGAGGGCCATCGCGACGGCGTACTGCTCGTCGTCGCCCACCATCTGCGTCGCACCCACGAGGGCCGCGATGCGCTGCGAGCCGTGCCCCGCGCGCGAGACCACCTCGCCCTCGAGGCCGTGGCTGAACGCGCCGGACTCGGAGAGGAACGCCTCCAGGGCGAGCACCGTGTCGATGGGGGTCGTCGCGGCGACGACGGCGTCCGCGGCGATCTCCGCGAGGTCCCCCGGCACATCCTCCGCGGTCGGGATCTCGACGTCGGCGAAGACGTCGTCGGCTGCGACCGTGTCGGCCGTCGCCGTGGGCAGCACGGTATCGATCGTGTAGGCGTCGCCCTCGCGCAGCCCGTCGCGCACGACCGCCGTGTCGGTCCGGTCGTTGTAGTACGCGCCCCGTCGCAGGTCGTCGCCGCGCGTGCCCGTGAACGCGATGCTGTCGACGGCGCCCGCATCGGGCAGCCACGGCCCCTCGTATCCCTGGATCTCGAAGCCGATCGTCGCCTGCTGGCCCTCCGCACCCTCGGCCATGTTCGACCGCAACGGCGTGAAGTCGCTCGAGGACTCCGCGACGTCGTACACGACGCCCGTGTACGCGTCCATGGTGGCGAGCCGCACGCGCGATCCCGCCGGGAGCCCCGTCACGGTGAGGAGCGGGTCCTCGTCGTAGTCGCGCACGTACTTGCGGAACGACTGCAGCGGGCTCGGGTACTGGCGCACGTCGAAGGGCGGGATGATCACCTCACGGAGCACCGCGCGGGTCTCGTCCGCAGGCGTGGCGGCGAGCGAGACCGCCCCGGCGCCGACGGCGACCGCGAGCACGGCGCCGCCCGCTGCGAGCCGCCGCACGAGCGCGGATCGGCCGTCCGCTCCCCCGCCCTCCTCGGACGTCGCCGCGACGGCTGCGCCCTGCTCGGGGGCGAGCGCCGCCCGCACCGAGAGCCACGCCACCGCGGCGACGGCGAACAGCGCTCCCTGCACGAGCGGCGCGGCGGGGTCGACCGTTCCGAGGGCGATCTGCAGGACGAGGAAGGCGCCGGCCGGCACGAGCGTCCACGCCGCCTGCTCGACGCGCAGCGCCAGGCTCGCGGTCACGGTGGCGAAGACGAGGGAGAGGAGGAACGGCACGATGAGGTGCCCGTCCTCCGCGGCGACGGGCGCGACCGAGGTGAGGAGCGACTTCCACGCCGTGATGACGCCGGCCGCGAGCTGCCGCAGGGTCTCGAGCGTCGGGACCACGCCGCCGATCGCGGTGTGCCCGAGCGCGAGCGCCCCGCCGAAGACGAAGTACGCCGCGACGACGACGGCCGCGACGAGCAGCACGCTCCAGCGCCGGATGGCCCCGGCCGTCGCGATCGCGAGCCCGAGCACGAGCCCTCCGGTCGCGGCAGGCAGGGAGGAGAGCCCCTCGAAGGTGGGGCCGAAGCCGATGACGGGCACCAGCAGGAGCAGCAGCGCCGCCCCGAGATCGAGCGCGCGCCGCGGCCATCCGCCCGGGTCCCGCATCACCCCAGCGCCTTCCGCAGGGCGCGCGGCAGGTCGTCGAGCTCGGCGATCGTCAGCACGTCGGTGTCGCCGATGCGTCGCCGCCCCGTCTCCGCATCGGCCGAGACGACGACGGCGAGCGTGCGCGCGCCCGCGGGGAGCCGCGAGACGGCGTCGCGCAGATCGGCGGGAGCGGTGCCCCCGCCGCACACGAGGACGACGACGCTCGCGAGCGGTGCGGAGGCCGCGACCGCGCCGGCGAGATCGGCCACGCGGCCCTCGCGCGACCGGGTGCCGTCGACGCCCGACAGGGAGTCGAGGAGCCGTCGGCCGGAATCGGCCCGCAGGGGGCCGGCGGGCACGCGCGCCTCGACGTGGAACGCGTCCCGCAGGGCCCGCAGGCCGAGCGACGCCGCCGCCGAGACGGCGGTCTCGAACTCCGCCTCGCCGGCGTAGTCGGCCGTCGCGGTCGACAGGCCGATGACGAAGTGCGACCGCCGGGTCTGCTCGTACGTGCGCATCATGAGGGTGCCGGTGCGCGCCGTCGAGCGCCAGTGCACGTGGCGCAGGTCGTCGCCCGGCTGGTACTCGGAGAGCGCGTGGAACGCGATGTCGTCGCGTGCGAGGTCGCGCGTCTCCATGCCCTCGAGATCGCGGACGAACCCGATCGACTGCCCCTCGAGCCGCACGGTGCGCGGGTGCACGTAGAGCGGCACGGGCTCGTCGCGCCGGTCGACGCGCTCGTAGAGCCCGAACGGGTCGCCCCGCACGATGCTCACGGGGCCGACCGCCAGGACGGCCCGCTTCTGCGTCGGGATGGAGAAGAGCTCCTCGATGCTGTCGCCGGGGGCGAGCTGGCGCACGCCGAAGACGCCGCGCCCCGACCCGACCGGCAGCACGATGCGGGAGGGCAGGATGCGCCGCGTCCCCGTGTTCGCGAGTCGCAGCGCCCCGACGGCGCGCTCTCCCACGACGACGCGCGTGCGGGTCAGGTCGAGCTCGACGGCGTATGACGTGCGGCCGAAGAGGAACAGCACGGACAGCACGAGCGTCGCGGCCAGCACGACGGCGATCGTGCGCACCTCCCGCCATCCGTAGACCGTCCCGAGCACGCCCAGCACGACGGCGGCGGCGAGGAGGATCCACGCGAGCGGTCGCACGACGCCCGCGACGGCGCGCGCCGCAGCGAGCGCGAGCACCGCGGCACGGCGCCCGGCGGCCGTCCAGCCCGTGCGCTCGACCGGTTCGTCCGGCGTGCTCGTCGCGTCCTCGGTCGTCATCGCACCTGCGGGGCGGCCACCTGCGAGACGACGCGCGAGATGACGCGCGCCGCCGTCGCCCCGGAGAACTCCGCCTCGGGGTCGAGCACGATGCGGTGCGTCCACACGGGGCCGACGAGCGCCTTGACGTCGTCGGGGACGACGTAGTGCCGGCCGAGCGACGCCGCGCGCACCTTCGCCAGACGCACGATCGCGAGCGCGCCGCGCACGGAGACACCGAGCATCGTGTCGGGGTCCTCGCGCGTCGCCTCCGCGAGCTCTGCGGCATACCGGAGCACGCTCGCCTCGATGTGCGCCGTCGACGCGAGGTCGGCCATGTCGGCGACCGCGCCCGTCGTGATGATGGCGGAGAGCGATGCCGCGGGGTTGCGGTCGGCGGATCCCGCGAGGATGCGCTCGGTCACCTCGACCGTCGGATAGCCGATCGAGGTCTTCACGAGGAAGCGGTCGAGCTGCGCCTCGGGGAGCTTGTAGGTTCCGGCCTGCTCGATGGGGTTCTGCGTCGCGATGACGAGGAAGGGGCGCCCCACCTCGTGGGCGGCGCCGTCCACCGTGACGCGCGACTCCTCCATGACCTCCAGCAGCGCCGACTGCGTCTTCGGGCTCGCGCGGTTGATCTCGTCGGCGAGGACGATCGAGGCGAACACGGGCCCGCGGTGGAACTCGAAGCGGTGCTCCTGCTGGTCGTAGATGGTCACGCCCGTCACGTCGGACGGCAGCAGGTCGGGCGTGAACTGGATGCGGTTCGACGTGCCCTGCACGGTCGCCGCGAGCGCCTTCGCGAGGCTCGTCTTGCCCGTGCCCGGAGCATCCTCGAGGAGCACGTGGCCCTCGGCGAGCATGGCCGACACGACGAGGCCGACGATCTCGCGCTTGCCCATGAGGGCGCGGTCGACGTTGTCGACCAGGCGCTCGAAGGTCTCCTGGAACCAGGACGCCTGCTCGGGGGTCATCGTCATGCGGGGGTTCTCCTCGGTGGGGTGGGGTCAGCGCCAGACCACGGCCTCGGCGTCGCCCCATCCCTCGATGTGGACGTAGACCTTGTTGCCGGCCGTGCCGTAGTAGCAGTGCGGGTTCGAGCCGACGTAGATCGACCCGTTGGCGGGGATGCTGATGACGCCGACATCGCGGAACGGCCCGTCGGGCGAGTTGCACGATGCGCGGTAGTCGCCCGCGGGGAAGTTCTCGACGTTGAGGATGAGGTACTCGCAGTTGTCGGTGCTGCAGTTCTTCTCGTCCTTGGCGCTCTGGTCGGGCGCCTGCGTCGTCCAGGCGCGCGCCTGCGGGATGGTCGTGGCCGACGCGGTCACGGTGTCGCTCACCTGGCCCTCCGCCGTCGTCGCGCGGGCCTCGATGGTGTGCGGCTCGGAGTACCCGTACGAGCGCGTGATCGACCCGGTCGCGTCCACCGCCTCCCAGGCGCCGCCGTCGATGCGGATCTGCATGGCGACGTCGCGGCCGTTCGGCTGCGGCGCCGTCCACGTGAAGCGGATGTCGCGGCCGTCTCCCGCGCGCTCGGCGGTCGCCGACGGCGTGCGGATGGCGCCGTACGGGATGACCTCGCCCGAGGGGGCGGAACCTGCGCTCGCGACGGTCCCCGCGCCTCCTCCGGGCGTGAGGCTCGCGGCATACACGGCCCGCACCGACACCGTGTACGTCGAGCCGTTCGAGAGGCCGGCGGCGATGACGGAGCCTGCGGGGTTCGCGGCTCCCGACCAGGCGCTCGTCCACTCGCCGCCGTTGAGCGCGTACTGCCAGGAGATCTCGCTCTCCTTGATGCCGTTGCGGTCCGACGGCGTCCACGAGACGGCGATCCTGCCGTCCTCGTTCGGCGTCGTCGCCGTGACGCCCGTGGGCGCGTCGGGCGCCGTGTAGGCGCGGCGGGGCTCCGACGCGGGGCTCCAGCCGCCCCATCCGGCCTTGTTCTTCGCCTGCACTTGGAACGTGTAGTCGGTCTCCGACGTGTCGACCTCGACCGTCCGCGACGTCTGGGAGGCGTCGACGGGGAGCGTCTGCAGGACCTCGCCGCCGCGGATGACCTGGAGCTGGTAGCCGTCGATCTCGTCGCCGTTCGTCGCGGGCTTCGTCCACGACACCGTGAGGCGGGCCTGGTCGCCGACCGGCTGCGCCATGGCGGTCGTCGGCTGCGCGGGGGCGTCGGGCACGGTGGCGGGGATGTTCGTCGCCGACCACGCGCTCCACGATGAGGGGTCGGGAGCGAGGTTGTGGGCGCGTACGCGCACCTGATAGGCCGTGCCGTTCTCCAGCCCCTCCCACGTGAGGGCGTTGCCCGTGACGCCCGTCTTCGTCGCGATGCCGTTCGGCGGCGCGGGCGAGATCTCCAGCGTGTAGCTCTCCACGGGCGATCCGGGCGTCGACGGCGTCTTCCACTGGATGTCGAGGCTGCGGTCGCCGAAGCCCGTGATCTGCGGAGCCTGGGGCGTGTCGGGCCGCGCATCCGGCCGCGCCACCTGGCTCGCGAGCGACGCCTCCGAGGCGCCGACGGCGTTCACGGCGACGACCGTGAACTGGTACTCGACGTTGTTCTGGAGCCCGTCGAGCGTGCACGTCGTCGCGGCGCACGACCGCTCGTACGCGCCGTCGACGCTCGACACGAGGTACTCCGTGATGGCGGAGCCGTTGTCGGACGGCGGCGTCCAGCTGAGGGCGACCTGGCGGCTCTGCACGCTCGAGACGGTGGGCTTGCCCGGCGTGCCCGGCACGCCCTGGACCGTCACCCGGATGCGGCCCTCGACCATCCGGTCCTGCGCACCGGTCGCATCGGCCACCCGGTACCGCACGACGACCGTGCCGTGGAAGTCGCCCGCCGGGGTCACGACGACCTGGTCGCCCTCGACCTCGACCTCCGCCTCGCCCGTCTCGAGGGTCGCCGAGAGCAGCTCGAGCGGAACGTCCTCGAACGGGTTCACGTCGTTCTCGAGGACGGGGACCGTGAGCGCCTCGCCCTGATCCCACTCCGCGAACACGTCGTCGTTCGCGACGGGGAGGGGGCGCGAGGACGCCGCGATCGAGACCGCGATCTCCCCCGCGACGGGATCGTTCCGGCCGTCCGACACCGTGAACCCGACCGTGCGGTCGAGACCGGCCGTGTCGGGGCCGGCGTCGACCGTGAGCACCGAGCCGTCGATCGTGAGCTCGACGTCGCTGACGGAGGCGATGCCGCCGAGCGCGAAGGTCAGGTCGTCGCCGTCGATGTCGGTCGCGAGCGTCGCGAGGTCGAGCGAGACCGGCCCGTCGCCCGCGCCCGCCGTCATCTCGCTGCTCGTCACCTCGGGCGGCTCGTTCTCGGGCGGCAGCACCGTGAGGGGGATGGTGAGGGTCGCGCGGGCGCCGCCCGGGTCGTCGATCGACTCGCCGTCGGTCACCTCGAACGTGATCGCGTCGGCGCCCGAGTAGCGGTAGGCCGAGGTGTAGACCAGCGTCGACTCATCGCGCACGAGCGCGGAGCCGTCGCTGTTGCCGGCCTGCACCTTCTCGGCGTCGGTGAGGATGACGGGCGCACCCGTCATCGACTTCACGTAGTCGGCGAGCGGGATCTCGACGGCGGTGTTGCTCGGGACGACGAGCGGCTCGGTGTCGAGGAGCACGGGCCGCAGGTCGACCTGCGCCGGCACGTGGACGTACGCCGTTCCCGTCAGGCCGTCCTCGTCGGTGACGGTGTACTCGATCAGCTGGCGGGTCTCGAGGACGTCGACGGTGAGGATGCCCGCAGCGGCGTCGAACGTGCCGCCGTCGACCGCGACGTCGGCGAAGGAGGTCGTGCCGTCGGGGTCGGAGTCGTTCGCGAACAGGTCGACCTCGGCGGTGAGCTCGTCGGTGACGTCGGCGGCGAGCACGAAGTCGTCCTGGGCGACGGGCGCCTGCAGCGGCACCTCGGGGTCGACGGTGATCTGGATGACGCCCTGCGCCGTCGCGCCGTGGGAGTCCTGGATCGTGTACTGGACGGCCGTCTCCATCTCGCGGTCGGGCGCCGTCACCTCCACGGCCCCTCCGTCGACCACCTCGGCCGACAGTCCGTCGACGTCGGGCACCGTCAGCCCGTCGGCGACGAGGCCCGGGGTCTCGCCGTCGGGGTCGACGTCGTTGGCGACGACGGGCACCGCCACCGTGCGCCCGGGCCGCACGTGCAGCGCGTCGGTCACGGCGTAGGGCGCCTGGTTCGCCGTCTCGGCGGGGGCGACGCCGACGCGGATGGTCCCGACCGCCTCCACGCCGAGCGCGTCGCGGACCCGGTACGTGAAGGTGTCGAGCCCCGCCGCGTCGTCGTAGGCGCGGTAGATGAAGTGGTCGGACTCGACGGCCTCGATGCGCCCGCGCTGCGGCGACGAGGCGATCTCGACGAGCGAGACCGAGTCGCCGTCCGGATCGATGCCGTCGAGCGGGATGCTCACGGTCGCCTGCTCGCCCGCCAGCGCCCGCACCGTCACGTCGAGCGGGTTGGGGGCCTCGTTGGCCTCCTCGTCGACGGGCAGGATCTCGAACCGGACGAGCCCCGCGTCGCTCTGCCCCGTGGAGTCGACGACCTCGTAGACGGCCTCGACCGTCTGCGGCTCCGTGCCCGCACGGAAGCGCACGGTGTCGTTCGAGACGAACGCCGTGCCGACCTCGGGGTCGACCGGCGCCTCCACGAGCTCGTCTGCGACGTGGATCTCGTCGCCGTTCGGGTGGTAGTCGTTGTCGAGCACGGGCACGGTGACGACGTCGCCCGCGCGGACGACGACGTCGAGGTCGTCGTTGGCGACGGGCGGCCGCAGCGTCTCCTCGGCGGGGATGGGCGAGACGACGACCTGGCCCTCGACGGTCTGCGCCCCGTTCGACATCCGGTAGGTGAGGGTCGTCTGCTCCTGCAGCTGCGCGCGGTCGGTGATGCGCAGGGTCTCGTGGCCGAGCACCGCGACGGCGATCCCGGAGTCCTCCGGCACCGACACCGACTGCACGACGAGCACGCCGCCCGCGGGGTCGGAGTCGTTCGCGAGGACGTTGGCGAGCACCTCGCCGCCGGCGGGGAGCAGCGCGATGTCGCGCACCGCGACGGGCGGCAGGTCGCTGCCCTCGTCGGGCACGACGTCGACGCGCACGATGCCGGGGACGGCGTTGGCCCCCGACGCGGCGAGGTACTGCACGTACTCCGTGCCGACCTCCGACCCCTCGACGGTGAACGTCTTGTCGGAGAAGGCCGGCGTGATCGTGAGCCCCTCGACCTCGTCGACCTTCGTCAGCCGCAGCGGCTCGACGCTCGCGGAGATGTCGTTCGCGAGCGGCGAGACGGTCGCCTGCTGGCCGAGGCGCACGACCACGTGGTCGGCGTTGGTCACGGGAGGCGTCGAGCCCGTCGGGCGCACGTCGAGCTTGAGCGTGCCGGACGCCGCCGACTCGCCGTCGGAGACGACGACCTCGACCTCGACCGGCCCCTGCGCGCCGGAGATCGCGCGGTACGTGATGCGGCCGTCCGACGTGAACGTCGCCTCGTCGCCCTCGGCGGGCGTGACCTCGGCGAGGTAGAGGTCGTCGCCGTCGGCGTCGCGCCAGTCCGGCATGATGTCGTACGTCACGGTGCCGCCGGTCTCGACCGCGACGGTCGTGACGCGCTGCTGATCGGGCGCCGCGTTCTGCGAGGCCGGATGCACGTCGAGGCGCACCTCTGCCCGGTCCGTGCCGCCCCGGCCGTCGTCGACCTCGTAGACGAACCTGCCGCCGCCCGTCGCGTCCTCCGGGACGACGACCTGCAGCGCCGTGCCGTTGCGGATGAGCTGCACGTCGGCGAGATCGGGCACGCCGTCGGGCAGCGTGATGGTCAGGACGTCGCCGTCGGCGTCGGAGTCGTTGTCGAGCACGGGGATGATCACGGTGCGCCCCGCGCGCACGCCGAAGGCGTCGTCGACCGCGATGGGGGGCGTGTTCTCCTGCGTGCGCTCCGGCAGCGTCGTCTCGAGGGTCTCCTCCGTGGTGTCGTCCTCCTGCTCCTCCTCGCCGTCGTCGGGCGGGGTGAGCTCCTCCCAGTTGTCGACGCGCTGCATCGACTCGCTCGCGAGCCAGGCTCCGCCGCCGACGGCGTCGTTGAGCATGACGACGTCGCGGTTCACGCGGAAGACGAGCTCGCCGTCCGGCTCGTACTCGGGGATGGCCGTGGCCAGGTCGTGCGCGTCGCCGCCGCAGTCGCGCAGGAACACCCCGGCGCCGTCCCACGCTCCGTATGCGCAGCCGCCGAGGACGACCGGCTGGGCGGGAGCGCCCGCGCCGTTGGCCGTCTCCGTCGGGTCGGCCCCGTCGAGGGGCGCCCGGAGGAGGGAGCCCGATGTCGCGACGACGACCTCGCCGGCCGCCGCGGAGTCGGCGGCCAGCACGGGGCTCTCCACGCTCCCGAGGGGGATCTCGGTGCCGTCGTCGACGAGCAGCGTCTTGTCGGCGCCGTCGAGCGCGACGGCGCGCGAGCCGACGGCGGTGATCGACAGCGGTGCGCCGGCGTCGACCTCGATCGGCGTCGTGACGGGGTCCTCCGGCTCGCCGTCAGCCGTCATGGGGACGGTCACGATCCCCGCGTCGCGCGACACGGCGTGCACCGTGCCGTCGACGCCCACCGTGACGGCCGCGCCCTCGCCGAGCTCGGCGACCGGCTCGGCATCGGCGGGGTCGAACCCCGACAGGGTGCGGAACGGCATCGCGTACAGATCGCCGGACTGCGCGTCGAGCACCGCGACGATGTCGCCGCCGAGCGCCACCTGCGCTCCGCCCGGCAGGTCGACGCGGTCTCCCAAGGCGACGGTCGCGGGATCGACCGCGGCGACGGCCGACTCGGCCTCGTCGAGCACGAGCACGTCCTGGCCGTCCTGCAGGATGTCGTACTTCTCGCTCGTCGTGCGCAGGCTGCCGTCGAGCAGCTGCGACTCGTGGTTGAAGTGCCCGACGAGCAGGCTCGACGACCGCGTGATCCAGACGCTGCCGTCGTGCAGCTCCACCTCGGTCGTCGGATTGCCCTCGTAGGCGAACGCCATCGTGCCGATGGCGACGGTCGCGGCGGTGACGACGGCGGCACCCGCCGCCGTCTTCGGACGCGCACGCAACCAGGCCATCGCCTTCATCCGTGTGCGCCTCCCCCCGGGCTCCCGCAGCCGCGGACGCGGAGCACTCACCGTCGCGCGGGCATGTCGTCCAGGGTACCCGCGGGCACCTCCCCTGCCCATGCGGGTGAATGGGCAGGGGTGCCCGTGCCGTCAGGGGATCAGGGCGCGACTCCCGCGGCGGCGGGCCGGAAGCCGAGGCGGGCGTTCTCGCAGCAGCCGGGGCGGCAGACGTCGAACCACGGTCCGAGCGCCGTCTCCCGCGCGCGCTCGTCGACCGGGACGGCGGCCATCCGCTCCTCCACGAGGTCGACGATGCCCGCCACGAAGCCGGGGTCGACACCGGGGGTCGGCGTCCGGAGGGCGCGCAGGCCGGCCTCGGCCGCCGCGGTGAGCGCCTCCTCGTCGAGGTCCCACAGCACCTCCATGTGGTCGCTCACGAATCCGACGGGCACGATCGCGACGGCCGAGACGCCCTCCGCGGGCAGCTCCGCGATGCGATCGCAGACGTCGGGCTCGAGCCAGGGCTGCGAGGCGGGGCCGGAACGCGACTGGAAGACGAGCTCCCACGCGATGTCGGCGGCGCGGGCGTCGCGCTCGGCCACGCGCCGCATGACGGCGTCGGCGACGGCACGGTGCTGCGCCTCGTAGGCGCCGCCCTCGCCCAGCCCGAGCGCGCTCGGGCCCGACCGGCGGGCGTCGTCGACGGGGATGCTGTGCGTCGTGAAGAGCACGCGCACCGCGGAGGGAGGCTCCGTGTCGAGGAACGACGAGACGGCATCGGCGACGCCGGCGACGAAGGCGTCGACGAAGCCGGGATGGTCGAAGAACTGGCGGATCTTGTCGATCGTCACCGTCTCGCCGAGCGCGGTCTCGTCGAGCACGCGAGCGAAGTCCTCCCGGTACTGCCGGCAGCTGGAGTACGAGCTGTAGGCGCTCGTCGCGAAGGCGAGGAGGCGCGTGCGGCCGTCAGCGGCGGCCTCGGCCACCGCGTCGGAGAGGTACGGAGCCCAGTTGCGATTGCCCCAGTAGACCGGGAGCTCGAGCCCGCGCCGCGCGATCTCGGCCTCGAGCGCGGCCTTGAGCGCCCTGTTCTGGGCGTTGATGGGGCTCACGCCGCCGAACGCCCGGTAGTGGTGGGCGACCTCCTCGAGCCGCTCGTCGGGGATCCCGCGGCCGCGCGTGACGTTGCGGAGGAAGGGGATGACGTCGTCCTGCCCCTCGGGTCCGCCGAAGCCGGCGAGCAGGAGGGCGTCGTACCGCTGCGGGCGGGTGACGTGCGGCGATCCGTCGCGCGAGGAGGGCGAGGCGTAGGGGACGACGGGGGTGTCGGTCGGGCTCATGGGTGCTCCCGGGTCAGGCGGTCTCGATCGCGAAGACGATGAGGAGCATCGTCGCGACGAAGCCGCAGGCGTAGTTGATCCAGAGGAAGTGCCGCCATCCGCGGTTGGCCCGCGGGGAGTCGGCGTCGGAGACGGAGACGTAGGGCGCGGCGGCCCACAGGTACGGCAGCGCGAGGAGCGCCGCCCAGGCCCCCGGCACGCCCGTGGTGAGCATGAGGAGGCCGGCGGCCGTCCATGCGGCGAGCGCGAGGCGCACCGTCGTGCGCGCGCCCAGCACGGTCGCGATCGACGAGATGCCGCCCTCGCGGTCGGGCACGACGTCCTGCACGGCGCCGAAGGCGTGGCTGGCGAGCCCCCACAGGAAGAACGCCGACAGCACGGCGGCCGAGCCGGCGTCGAGGCTCCCTCCCGCGAGCACGATGCCGTAGAGCGCGGGGCTCGCGAAGTGCGTGCTCGAGGTGACGGAGTCGAGAACGGGCACCTCCTTGAAACGGAACGGCGGGGCCGAGTAGGCGACCACGGCGAACAGGCTCACCGCGAGGACGAGCCATGACCAGGGCGATCCGAGCACGACGAGCACGACGACGAACGGCAGGCACGACAGCGCAGCCGCCGCGAGCACCGTGCGGTGGCGGCGCGGGTCGAGGAGGGCACCCTCCACGCCGCCCTTGCGCGGGTTGGCGAGGTCGGACGCATAGTCGAAGACGTCGTTCACGCCGTACATCGCGAGGTTGTACGGGACGAGGAAGAAGAGCGTGCCGACGACGAGAGCGAGATCGACCTCGCGCGCGGTCAGGAGATACGCCGCCGCGAACGGATAGGCCGTGTTGATCCAGCTGAGGGGACGGGAGGCCGCGATGAGGTCGCGCATCACGGCGTTCCCTCCTCCGCGTCGGGCGCCACGCGGCGGGCGCGCAGCGCGACCCAGAGGGAGGGCAGCAGGATGGCCGCCGCGAGCGGATACGCGAAGTCCTCCACGGGCGCCGCGCCGATGCGGAGCCCGGAGATGAGGCCGTCGTCGTAGGCGAACAGCCCCGCGGCGATCATGACGTTGTCGAAGACGGCCGTGAGGAGGACGAGGGCGGACGCGGCGAGCGCGGCCGCCGCCATCCGCACGCGGGCACGGCGCGCGAGGAGCAGCGCCGCGAGGAGCGCGGCGCCGACGAAGACCGCGCACAGCAGCGGGTACGTCATGCGCTGCGCCTCCGGGCGAACAGGCGCGCGGCGCCGGTGTAGAGCACCATGGCGAGCTCGCAGAGGAACAGGAGGAACACGGGCTCCTCGAGAGGCAGCTCCGGGGCGAGCACGATCCCCGTCATGAACGCCGTCTCGGCGCGGAAGAAGATGCCCAGGGCGATGCCCGCGGCATCCCAGGCGAGGAAGAACACCAGCCCCGCGCCCAGCACCGCGAGCGCGGCGACGGGGTCGCGGCCGAGGAACAGCCGGTGTCGCACGTCGAGGAGCACGACGCCCGCGAGCGACACGAGCAGGCAGGCGAGATAGACGACGCTCATGCGCCCGCACTCGCGACGGGTTCTGGCAGGGGGCCGGCCGAGACATCCCCGCGCAGGCGTTTCACGACGAGCTCCGCGCTGATGAGGCACATCGGCAGGCCGATCCCGGGGATGGTCGTGGCTCCCGCGTAGAGGAGTCCGTCGACACGCGACGAGGCGTTCGCGCCGCGCAGGAACGCACTCTGGCGGAGCGTGTGGGCGGGCCCGAGCGCACCGCCGCGCCACGCGCCGAAGTCGCGCTCGAAGTCGGCGGGGCCGATGCTCCGCCGCACGACGATGCGCTCGCGCAGGTCGGGCACGCCCGCCCATCCCGCGATCTGGTCGATCGCGGCGTCGACCGCGCGCTCGACGGCCGCGTCGCCCGTGCCGTCCTCGCCGCCCGCGCCGATCCCCGTGTCGGCGGGGACGGGGATGAGGACGAAGAGGTTCTCGTGCCCGTCCGGCGCGACGTCGTCGGTGGCGCTCGGGCGGCAGACGTAGAGCGACGCGGGATCGGGGATGCGCGGAGCGTCGCCGTAGATCGCGTCGAAGCCCTCCTCCCAGTCGCGCGTGAAGAACAGCGTGTGGTGGGCGAGCTCGGGGAGCTCGCCGCGGACGCCGAGCAGCGCGAGCACGGCGCCGGGGCCGGGATCGCGGCGATCCCACCACGCCGCACTGCGGGTGCGGTGCTCCGGCGCGAGCAGGCGGCTTTCCGTGACGTGCAGGTCGGCGCTCGAGACGACGACGTCGGCCGGCAGCAGCTCCCGGCCGTCCGGCCCGTCGATCTCGACCCCCGTCGCCGCGCCATCCGCCACGACGATGCGGCGCGCCGGAGACGACGTCCGGATGCGGACCCCCTCGCGCTCGGCGAGACGGGCGATGGCGTCGATCACGGCGCCGAACCCGCCGCGGGGGTAGAGCACGCCCTGACCCACGTCGAGATGGCTCATGAGGTGGTACATGCTGGGTGCCGCGGCGGGCGACGTGCCGAGGAAGACGGCGGGGTAGCCGAGCACCTGCTGCACGCGCCGGTCGGCGGAGTGCCGGCCGATGAAGCGGTCGAGCGGCTCGGCGAGCAGGCGGGCGAGCGTCGGCAGCCCGCGCAGCGTCTCGCGGGTGATCAGCGGGCGCAGGGACTCGTAGGTGCTGTAGAGGAAGGTCCCTGTCGCGAGCCCGTACGTCTCCTCCGCGGACGCGAGGTACGCGTCGAGGGCGTCGGCGGCACCCGGGTCGAGCGACACGAGCGCGTCGCGAGCGCCCTCCGCGGGCAGGTCGAACGGCTCGGCGTCGCCCTCGAAGTACACGCGGTACGCGGGGTCGAGCTCGACGAGGTCGAGCGCGACGGCCGCGGATGTGGGCAGGAGGGGGGAGAAGTTGGGGGACACCACCCGCAGGAGGTAACACGAAGGC